>NZ_JBEOMB010000097.1:0-821 GCF_046000175.1 Rhodoplanes sp. SY1 | reverse complement strand
CCGCTCGTAGCCGAGGGTGATTCGGCGATCGCGACGCGTTGAGCTGGAGGTCGGGGCTGGCTGGTCGTGCACTCGAGGGCGAGCGGGGCGAGCTGCTCGAGCGACAGCCCGAGCAGCACCGCGGCCTTCTCGAGGAACCGGCCGGTGCCGGCCGCGCACTTGTCGTTCATCACGAACTCGAGGACCTTGCCGGTTGCCGGATCGATCCTGATCGCCTTGGAGTCCTGGCCGCCGATGTCGATGATGGTGCGGGTGCGCGGGTTGAGCACATGGGCTCCCAGGGCGTGGCAGGTGATCTCGGTGACCACCTGGTAGGGAATGTCGGGCCAGGCGAGCGAGATGCGGCCGTAGCCGGTGCCGACCAGATGGACGACGTCGCTCCGCGCGACTCCGGACTTGCGGAGCAGCTTCTCCACCAGCTCGTCGGCCGTCTCCTGCATGTAGAGGCCGGTGGCGACGAACGCCGTCTCGATGGTGTGCGGCGTCAGCAGAACGCCCTTGGAGCCGCGCGAGCCGATGTCGAGGCCGATCACCGGTGCGGCCGGGGCGTGCCTCGCCAACACGGCGCCGGCGATGTCTTCCAATCTCATGCGAGCGGGCTCCTCGGAGGCGCGAAATCGGTTGCTTCGAGACGCGTTGGTCGAGACGCATTGGTCGAGACGCATTTGCGTCCGGATGCGGTCGCGTGCGGACGGGATCGTCCAGAACGGGTCGCGGTGTTCGCTCAGCGGAACACGTCGGTGACGACCCGTGAGGCGAACTTCTCGGCATCGGTCGACGCCTTGAGAACCGACGCCCGTTTGAGATCGCCGACGATGCGG
>NZ_JBEOMB010000096.1:0-37617 GCF_046000175.1 Rhodoplanes sp. SY1 | reverse complement strand
TCACCCGACTCGCCGCTGCGCGGCGAGCCACCCTCTCCCCGCACGCGGGGAGAGGGAAACGCGGGCGCCGGCCTTTCCCCGCCGGTAAGAAGTGAAAGAGTGCTCTTGCGGGTGGGCTCGATCGTCATCGCCCCTACTCCGCCGGCCGGGGGAGCGCCGGACCCGCGATGCGGGCGCGCAGGCGTTCCATCCAGAGGTAGATCACCGGCGTCGTGTAGAGCGTCAGGACCTGGCTCAGCAGCAGGCCGCCGATGATGGTGATGCCGAGCGGGAAGCGCAGCTCAGAACCGGTGCCGCTCTCGACCGCCAGCGGCAGCGCGCCGAACAGCGCCGCGAGCGTCGTCATCATGATCGGCCGGAAGCGCAAGAGGCACGCCTTGACGATGGCGTCGCGCGGGGAGAGCCCCTCGCCGCGCTCGGCGTCGAGGGCGAAGTCGATCATCAGGATGGCGTTCTTCTTGACGATGCCCATCAAGAGGATGATGCCGATCAGCGCGATCACCGAGAGATCCTGCCCGAACAGCATCAGGGCGAGCAGCGCACCGACGCCGGCGGAGGGCAGCGTCGACAGGATGGTCAGCGGGTGGATGTAGCTCTCGTAGAGCACGCCCAGCACGATGTAGATCGCGACCACGGCAGCGAGGATCAGCCACGGCGTGCCGGCGAGCGACTTCGAGAACTCCGCCGCGTCGCCCGAATAGCTGCCGGTGATCGAGGCCGGCATGCCGATCGCCTGCTCGGCCGCCCCGACGGCGGCGACCGCGTCCGACAGCGAGGCGCCGGCGGCGAGATTGAAGCTGATGGTGGCGGCGGGGAACTGCGCCTCGTGCATGATGGCGAGCGGCGCCGTGGTGCGCTCCAGCGTCGCGACCGCCGAGAGCGGCACCAGGTTCGTCGAGATCGACGGCGCCGTCGAGGTGGCCGAGGTCGAGCTGGTCACGGATGTCGTCGCGACGGTCGAGCCGACGGGGAGGAAGAGCTTCGACAGCGTCGACGGGTCGGTCTGGTACTCGGGCTTGGCCTCGAGGATCACCCGGTACTGGTTGGCCTGGCCGTAGATGGTCGAGATCTGGCGCTGTCCGAAGGCGTTGTACAGCGTGTCGTTGATCGACTGCATCGGCACGCCGAGCCGGCCGGCCGCCTCGCGATCGATGCGCACGAACAGGCGCAGGCCGCCGTCCTGCGCCTCCGAGGCGACGTCCTGCACGCGGTGGTCCTGGCGGAGCTGCGCGACCAGCTTGTCGGCCCAGCCCGACACGTCGGCCGAGTCGACGCCGGTGAGCGTGTACTGGTACTGGGCGCGGCTCGCCCGCGTGCCGATCTGGATGTCCTGCACGGGCTGGAAGTAGACGACCACGCCGGGGATCGGCGCGACCTCGCGCTTCAGCCGGTCGATAATCGTGTCGACGAAATCGCTCCGCTCGCCGCGCGGCTTCAGCATCACGGCGACCCGCCCGGCGTTCGGGGTCGGGTTCATGGTCGAGACGCCGACCACCGAGACGACGCCGGTGACGTCGCCGTCGCGGCGGATCGCCGTCACGACCTGGTCCTGCAGCCGCTGCATCTCGGAAAACGACACCTCGGGTCCGGCCTCGACGACGGCCGTGATCATGCTGGTGTCCTGCAACGGCAGGAAGCCCTTGGGGATCACGATGTAGAGCCACACCGTGGCGGCGAGCGTGATGGCCGTGACGACGAGCGTCGCCACCTGCCGCTCCAGCACCCAGTCCAGACTCTTCCGGTAGCCCTCGATGCTCGCCTCGACGACGCGGTTGAAGGCGCGCCCCACCGCCCCGCCGCCCGTGCCGGTGTCGCTGCGGCGTAGGAGCCGCGCGCACATCATCGGGGTCAGGGTCAGCGACACCACGGCCGAGACGACGACGGCGATCGTCAGCGTCAGCGCGAACTCGCGGAACATGCGCCCGACGATCCCGGTCATGAACAACAGCGGGATGAACACGGCGATCAGCGACACGGTCAGCGAGATCACGGTGAAGCCGATCTCGCGCGCGCCGTCGAGCGCCGCCTGCAACGGGTCCTCGCCGTCCTCGACGTGGCGGACGATGTTCTCGATCATCACGATGGCGTCGTCGATGACGAAGCCGGTGCCGATGGTCAGCGCCATCAGCGAGAGGTTGTTGAGGCTGAAGCCGCAGAACCACATCACCCCGAAGGTGGCGACCAGCGACAAGGGCAGCGCGACGCCGGCGATCACGGTCGCCCGCGCGCTGCGGAGGAACAGGAGCACGGTCAGCACGACGAGGCCGATGGCGAGCACCAGGGTGAACTGCACGTCGCGCACCGAGGCGCGGATCGTGTCGGTGCGGTCCGACACCACCTGGAGGTCGACGCCGACCGGCATGGCGGTGCGCAGCCGCGGCAGCTCGGCCATGATGCGGCGGACCGTCTCGATCACGTTGGCGCCGGGCTGGCGCTGGATGTCGATGACGACGGCGGGCTTGCCGTCGTACCAGCCGCCGACCTTGCTGTTCTCCAGACCGTCGACGACGTCGGCGACGTCGCGCAGCAGCACCGGCGCGCCGTTGCGCCAGGCGATGATCTGAGCCCGGTAGGCCTCCGCCGCCTCGAGCTGGTCGTTGGCCGCGATCGTGTAGGACTGGTGCGCCCCGTCGAGCGAGCCCTTCGGCCCCGCCACGTTGGCGTTGATGATGGTCGCGCGCAGGTCCTCCAGCGCGATGCCGTAGGCGGCGAGCCGGGCGAGATCGGCCTGGATGCGTACCGCGGGCTTGAGATTGCCCTGCACCGAGACGCGGCCGACGCCGCTCACCTCGGAGAGCCGCTGGGCGATCATGGTGTCGGCGAGGTCGCTCATCTGCCGCAGCGGGATGGTCGGCGAGGTGAGCGCGATGGTGACGATCGGCGCGTCGGCCGGATTCACCTTCGAATAGGCCGGCGGATACGGGAGGTTGCGCGGCAGCGTCGAGCCGGCCGCGTTGATGGCCGACTGCACGTCCTGGGCGGCGGCGTCGATGTCGCGACCGAGATCGAACTGCAGCGTGATCTGGCTGACCCCGTAGGAGCTCGACGACACCATCTGGTCGAGCGCCGGGATCTGGCCGAACTGGCGCTCCAGCGGCGCCGTCACCAGTGCCGCCATGGTGTCGGCCGAGGCGCCGGGCAGCCGCGTCGTCACCTGGACGGTCGGGAAGTCCACCTGCGGCAACGAGGCGACCGGCAACAGCCAGTAGCCGAGCAGGCCGCCGAGCATCACGGCGAAGCCGAGCAGCGAGGTGGCGATCGGCCGCCGGATGAACGGCGCGGAGACGCTCATCGCACCGTGCTCCCGCCGGCTCCCTCGGTCCGCCGCGGCCGCTCCGCCGGCCGGGTCTCGGCGCCCTGGCCCGCGCCGGGACCGCCGGCCTGCGGCGCCGCACCCTCGGGACGCCGGCGTCCGCCGGGAGGGCCACCCGCCGGTGCACCGCCTCCGGGCTGGCTCGCGGCCGGCGTCGCGCCGCCCTCGGCCGGCGTGACGGTGACGCGCTTGCCGTCGGCGAGCTGCGAGAAGCCGGTCGTCACGACGCGATCGCCGGCCGCGACGCCGCTGGCGATCACCGCGGTCGTGTCGTCCTGCTGCGTCACCGTCACGGGCGTCACGGCGACCGTGTCGCCCGGCTTCACCACATAGGCGAAGGTGCCGTTCGGGCCGCGCTGCACGGCCGCGGTCGGCACCGTCACGACCTGCTTCAACGTGTCGACCAGGAGCTTGATGTTGACGAACTGGCCCGGCCAGAGCTGCAGGTCGGCGTTGGGGAACTCGGCGCGCAGCTTGACGGTGCCGGTGGTGGAATCCACCTGGTTGTCGATCACCTGGAGAAAGCCGCGGTCGAGCACGGTGCGATTGTCGGTGCCGAGCGCGAGCGTCTCCAGCCGGCCGCCGGCGAACGCCTTGTTGACGGCGGCGAGCTGCTGCTGCGGCAGCGTGAAGATCACCGAGATCGGCCGCACCTGGGTGATCACGACGAGGCCGGTGGTGTCGGTCGCCTTGACCAGATTGCCGACGTCGACGAGCCGGATGCCGGTACGTCCCGAGATCGGCGCCACCACCTTGGTGTAGTCGAGATAGGCCTTGGTGTTGTCGATCGCCGCCTGGTCGGCGTTCACCTGCGCCTCGAGCTGGGCCACGGTGGCGCGCTGGGTGTCGGCCTGCTGCTTGGTCGCGGCGTTCGACTGGGCGAGCCGCACGTAGCGTTCGAGGTCGAGCCGCGCATTGGCGAGCTGCGCCTCGTCCTGCGCCTTCTTGGCGACCGCCTGGTCGTACTGGGCCTGGTAGATGGTCGGGTCGATCTCGGCGAGCACGAAGCCGCGCTCGACGTCCTGGCCCTCCTTGAAGTTGAGCTTCAGGAGCTTGCCGTCGACCTGGCTGCGCACCGTGACGACGTTGAGGGCGCGCGTCGTGCCGACCCCGTCGAAATAGACCGGCACGTCGGCGGTCTTCGCGGTCGCCGCCAGCACCGGCACGGCCATGTCGCGGCCCATGCGGCCGCCCGGGCCACCGCCACCCCGCATCATGCCGGGCGGACCGGGCGGTGCGCCCTCGCCGCCCCCGGGCTTGAAGCCGGTCTGCGTCACGATCAGCCAGGTGACGCCCGCCATCACGGCGAGCGTGATCAGATAGCCGAGGACCGTGCGGCCGCGGCGGCGCGGTCGCGGCGGCGGCGGTGACGATGCCGCGCCGTCGGTCCTCTCGTCGGTTGCGCTCTTCACGCGCGGTTGCCTCCGATGCGCGGCGGCCAGCCGCCGCCCAGCGCTTGGTACAGGCTCACGGCGGCCAGCATCCGGGCCAGTCGCACCTGGACGAGCGTGTCCTGCGCCGTGAACAGGGTCTGCTGCGTGTTGAGCACCGTGACGTAGTCGACGATGCCCTCCCGCAGCCGCGATTCCGAGATGTCGAACGCCTCGCGGGCGGCCCGCACGGCCTGCGCCTGCAGGCGCTCGCGCTCGGTCTGCTGACGCAGCGCGATCAGGGCGCGCTCGACATCGGCGAAGCCGTTGATCACCGACTGGCGATAGGTCTGCAAGAGCTCGAGCTGGCGCCCCTGGGTCTGCTCGAGCTGACCCTGCAGGTTGCCGCCGTCGAAGATTGGCTGCGTGATCGAAGCGGTCGCCGTGTAGAACCAGGCGCCGGGGCCGAACAGGCTCGCCAGCGCGGCGCTCTGCACGCCGTTCTGCGCCGTGAGGCCGATCGACGGGAAGAAGCTCGCCCGCGCCGCCTCGACCGAATGGTTGGCGGAGACGAGGCTCGCCTCGGCGGCGCGAATGTCGGGCCGCTGGTTGATCAGGTCGGACGGCAGGCCGGGCGGGATGCGCGGCACCGCCACGGTGTCGAGCGAGCCGCCCTTGACGGCGAAGTGCTCGGGCGTGCGGCCGACCAGCACGGCGAGCGTCGCGGCGCTCTGCCGGATCGTGATCTCGTAGGCCGGCAGGTTGGCCCTGACCGTCGCGGCGAGCGATTCCTGCTGCGAGACGTCGAGGCTGTTGGCCGTGCCGGCGGCGAAGCGCTCCTTGATCAGGCCGAGGATGCGGGTCGCGGCGGCGAGGTTGTTCTTGGCGATGCGCAGCCGGTCCTGGGCGGCGAGGAGCTGGAAGTAGTTGGTCCCGACATTCGCCATCGCGGTGAGGGCGACGGTGTCGCGGTCGAACCGCGTCGCCACCGCATTCTCCTGGGCGGCCAGCAGGGTCGCTTTGTTCTTGCCCCAGAAGTCGAGCTCGTAGCTCGCCGTCAGATAGGTCGAGTAGGACGAGCGCTCGCTGGCGATGCCGGCCGACGACGAGGCGGCCGAGGTGCGGGTGCGAGACGCCTGGCCGTTGCCGGAGAGGTTCGGCAGCAGCACCGAGCCGCTGATCCGCGCCTGCGCGTCCGCCTGCAGGATGCGGGCGACCGCGGCGGCGATGTCGAGATTGGAGGTCTGCGCCTCCTCCATCAGCACGGTCAGCTCGCCCGACTTGAAGCCGCGCCACCAGTCGAGCGCCGGGCCGATCTCGGCGGCGCCGCGGGCTTCCTTGTACTGGCGCGGGATGTCGAGGGCGAGCTCGGGCTTCTCGGTGTCGACGAAGCAGCCGCCGAGCAGCGGCGCGAGCACGAGCACACCGGCGAGCGTGCGGGCGAGCGCGCCGGCACGCTCGGCCCGACGGAAGCCGGGCCGCCCGCTGTCGATCTCGCCACTGAGGTCCATGTTACGCATCGTCGTGGTGGGGCCGCCCGGCCGAGGAGATCGGCGCCGGTGCCCGTTGAACTGCCGCCCGTCGTCCCTTGTCCGGGTCGGCTCCGTTCGGGGCGATACTAGAGCCGATGGCCGGCAAGACCGTCATTACAATTACGACAGGGGCGCGGCCGTCCTTCGGAGGGCGGCGATTTGACCGACCGGCGTTGCGGGCGGGCGACACGCGGGAAGCGTCGGTCGCGCGCCCGACGGGAAGAGTGTGTCCCGGGCGTTTCGCCGCCTCGCCGTCGCCCGAATGTCCGCGGGCCGATGCGCGCCGGCCGCAACGCAATATGGCCGAGCGAAGCCCGGCCATATCGCGAGACGGCGTGTCGGTCGCGCAAACGACTCGCGGGCGCGCAGACGACCCGGAGCCGCGAGCGTGCGCTCAGTCCTCGTCGAGCTCGCCGATGTGGTGCTGCGAGTAGAGCTCGACGCCGATCTTGGCGACGAGGTCGAGCTGGGTCTCCAGGAAGTCGATGTGGCCTTCCTCGTCGGCCATCAGCTCCTCGAACAGGTCGCGCGACGGGAAGTCCTTGACCGTGTTGCAGTAGGCGGCGGCCTCCTGGTACAGCGCGCGGGCGCCCTGCTCGGCCGAGAGGTCGGCTTCGAGGACCTCCTTGACGGACTGGCCGATCTGCAGCGGATCGAGCACCTGGAGGTTCGGGAAGCCCTCCAGAAAGAGAATCCGGTCGACGAACTTGTCGGCGTGCTCCATCTCCTCGATGGCTTCCTTGCGCCACTTCTTGGCGAGGTCCTTGAAGCCCCAGTTGTCGAGCATCCGATAATGGAGCCAATACTGATTGATCGCCGTCAGCTCGCTGCGCAATCCCTTGTTCAGGTATTCGATGACTTTGGCGTCGCCCTTCATCCTGCGTGCTCCATTCGTGGCGGCCGAACCGCTGCCTGGCGGACCGGCGCCATGCCGCGCGTCGCGCTCCTTTGCGCGGTTCTAAACTGGTGGAACCGGGCCCTCAAAGCAAGGGCGCGAACGGCTTGAAAATCACCATCTTAATACCGGGAGTAGGCGTGCCGGAAAAGCCGCCGAACGGTCAGTCCGCCGCCCCGTGGACCGGGTGGGGATGGACGAGCTGGGCATGGCCCGACCGTGCGGCCGGGAGACGATCGGCGGTCCCGTGCGACGCGGGTTCGGCGCGCCGGACCGGGTGATCGTGCTCGTGCGCCGCCTCGACCGGAGCATGCGGATGCGCATGCGGATGGTCGTGGTGGTGATCGTGCCCGTGGTCGTGGTGATGATGCCCGTGGTGATGAGGCCCGTGATCGTGCCCCTCCTCACCCTGCGGGTGAGTGTGGGCCTCGTGGGCCGGGCAGCAGGCGCACTGGTTGCCGCAGGACAGCAGCGCCTGGTCCATGATCTTGCGGATCGTGCGGGCGCAGCGGCCGCACTGGGCGCTGCAGCCGAGACAGCCATAGACCTGGCTCGTGAGCCGCGTGCCACGCTCCGCGACGACGTCGCGGATCTGGTGGTCCGACAGGACATTGCAGGAGCAGACGATCATGGCGGACGCGGCTTCCGGTACGGATGGTTCAGCGAACGCGGGCTCGACCCTTGAAATAGGGCAGTTAGGACTGGATTGCAAAAGAAAAAATCTCTTTGAAATGGTTCTAATTCATGTGTTGTCCAGAAATATTCCAGTCTACAGACCCAATTCCGGGCAGACCGTACTCAATTCTTCTGCCGAGAAAGACTCCAATCTACACGTCTAGCTAGCCCCTCGGCCGGTGCGGAGACATGAGATTGTCAGGAACTCGCCAGACGAAGTCTTGCGCCAGCCGGCCGGCATCGCCCCGTCCGGCTCGATCCTGCAAACGCATCGCAATTTCGTCTGATGGTTGTCTTGAACCGGACGCGCCGTCGGCGCCGCCGCGGCGCTCCGGTCGAATACGTAACCGCTGTCGCAGCAAGGATTTTTACGCACGCCGTCGAGCCACCGCGAGGAGCAGCAGCAGGGCCACGGGGGTGGCGATGTCGGTGACCAGGATGGGCCCGGCATTGCCCGGCGCCAGGTTGCCGGCCGTCACGATGTCGCGGACGTGGCCGACCGCCGCGCCGCCCAGAAAGGCCGTCACCACGAGAGCGACGGCGAGCCGCGCCTCGTAGCCGCGGAACGCCGCGTAGAGCCCGGCGAGCCCGAGGCCCAGATTGGCGACGCCGACCTCGTACTGGAACGGGCTCGGCGCCCAGCCGATCGACGCTGCCGCCTGGGCCGGGAACGCGATGTGGCCGAGCGCCGCCCACAGCCCCATCAGGCCGACCGGAAACACCAGGATCCAGCGCAGCAGCACGTCGGCGGCGACGTCGGCATGCAGCGGCCGCGGCCGGCGCACCAGCACCACGGCGGCGGCGACGAGCGCGGCGAGCCAGCTCGCCACCGGAACGATCGAGACCATGCGGGCTCCTTTCGAACGACACTCTCGGAGGCGGGCTCTGTCCTGTCCGGCAGGGTCTTGTCCGACAGGTCGCGCGCGGGCCGGTGGACGCGGGTCGGATCAGCGCAGGCCGAAGCGGACCGGCAGCGTGAAGGATTGCGGCCGCCCGCCGGGCGGCGCCGGGAACGGCGAGGCGCGCCGCACCACCGCGACGCTCTCCTGGTCGAGATCGGCGTGACCGCTGCCCTGCGCGAGCGACACGCCGGTCACCCGGCCGCCGCCGTCGAGCGTGAAGCGCACCCGGGCGACCCCGCCGCGCGCCTGTGCCCGCGCCGCGCCCGGATACTGCTTGAAGCGGGCCAGATGGGCGAGGACGAGGCCCGGATAGTTCGATTGCGCATCGGAGCGCCCGATGCCGACGCCGCTCGACCCGGCCGAGGCAGCGACGGCCGCGACGCGGCTCTCCCGGGTCGCCGGGACGTCCTGACGGCGCGGCTTCGCTGCCCGCTGGGCCGGTTTCCGCGGCGCCTCGGCACGGCGGGCCGCCGGCTTCGGAGCCGGAGGATCGGGCGGACGGACCACGGGCGCCGGGCTGGCGACGGTGTCGACGGCCGGCGCCGGGGTGGCGAGGACCGGCTCGACCGCGGGCGGCACGTCGCGGTCGACAGTCGCGTCGGGCGGGGTCGTGGATGCCGTCGGGACCTCCGCCGGCTCCTTCGGGTCCGTCGCGGAGACCTCGGCGGGCGGCTCGGCCGCCGGCCGCGGGTCGTCGGCCGCCGCCGTGTCGGGAGGCTCCGGCGGAGCGGCCGCGGGCGTCGCGGCGGCCGACTCGGCCTCCTCCGGGCTCGGCGCCGCGGCCCGGCCGGCGGCGCTGTCGGCGCCGAGCACCAGCTCGACCGACATCGATTCGAGCCCGATGCTGGCGAGCGGCTCCGCCGGCCGGTCGAGCCAGGCGTAGAGCCCCGTATGGACGGCGAGCGAGACGACCAGCGCGGCCGCGACGACCAAGGCGCGGCGGTGCTCCGGGGCGAGCGGCGCGGGCCGGCGGCTGGCGTCGACCGAGCCGACGGACGGCGCCCCCTCGGCGGCGGCCGGAGACGGGCGGCGGAACGGCACGATGTTGTCGCCGACCGGCAGCGCCACGTCGACGACGCGGCCGGCCGGCGGCGCCGGACGCTGCGCCGGCCCGGCCCGCAGGTCGGGGACCGCGGGCGGCGGCGGCACGGCCTTGCTGCGGAGGTCGGACACGTCGAGCATGGAGCGACTCTACACCTCTTGTTAGCCTAGCCTATCCGGCATGGCGCGACCGCGGAACGGCGGCCGCGAGCCGACCGTCCGCCCGAAATGCCCGCCAGAATCGCCGCCCGAACGACCCGTCGTCGACCACCCCGCCCGCGCCGCGGCGCCTCTTGGAAGGATTCCGATGCCCGCCACCGCCCTCGACTCGATGGTCCTGCGCGACGTCTTCGCGACGCCGGCGATGCGCCGGGTCTTCTCCGACGAGCACCGGCTGACCCTCTACCTCGCCATCGAGGCGGCGCTCGCCCGCGTCGAGGCGCGTCTCGGAGTCATCCCGACCGAGGCGGCCGCGGAGATCGAGCGCCATTGCGCGCTCGACGAGGTCGACCTGGACAAGCTGAAGCGCGACACCGAGCGGATCGGCGCCCCGGTCCAGCCGGTGGTCGCCCAGCTCACCGCGCTGTGCCGCGACGGCCTCGGCCAGTGGTGCCACTACGGCGCCACCACCCAGGACATCATGGACACGGCGACGGTGCTGCAGATGCGCGAGGCCTTCGCGCTGATCGACGCCGACCTCGCCGCCATCGCCGAGGCGCTGGCCGAGCTCGCCCGCCTGCACCGCGACACCGTGATGGCGGCGCGCAGCCAGCTCCAGCACGCCATCCCGACGACGTTCGGCTTCAAGATGGCGGGCGTGCTCGCCGCCATGCTGCGGGATCGGGAGCGCCTGTCGCAGCTCCTGCCCCGGATCCTGGTCGGCCAGCTCGGCGGCGCCGTCGGCACGCTCGCCTCGCTCGGTGACAAGGGGCCGACCGTCCACGCCGCCCTGATGGCCGAGCTCGGCCTCGGGGCGCCCGAGATCGCCTGGCACACGGCGCGCGACCGCATCGCCGAGGCGGGCGGGTACCTGGCCCTCGTCACCGGCACCTGCGGCAAGCTCGCCCGTGACGTGACGCTGCTGATGCAGACCGAGGTCGCCGAGGCGGCGGAGGCCGCCGCGCCCGGCCGCGGCTCGTCCTCGACCATGCCGCAGAAGCGCAACCCGGTGTCCTCGGTGATGATCCAGGCGGCCGTGCCGGTGGTGCGCCAGCTCGCCGCCACGCTCTACGAGGCGATGGTGGAGGACCACGAGCGGGCGAGCGGCGCCTGGCAGACCGAGTGGATCGTGGTGCCGGAGATCTTCTGCCTGTCCGCCGGCATCCTGGCCCACACCCGCGGCGTGGTGAGCGGCCTCACGGTCGACGCCGCGCGCATGCGGGCCAATCTCGCGATCACCAACGGGCTGGTCACGGCCGAGGCCGTGCAGATGGGGCTCGCCGCCGCGCTCGGGCGCGGCAACGCCCATCATCTCGTCGCCGAGCTGTCACGTGCGGCGCTCGCCAGCGGCCGCCCGCTCGCCGACCTGCTGAAGGAGAACGCGACGGTGACGCGGCATCTCGACCCCGACGCGATCGACCGGCTGTGCGATCCGGCCAACTACACGGGCGCGGCCGGTGCGGCGGTCGACCAGGTGCTGGCGCTGTTCGCAGAAGACAGTCGTCAGACCGGGGGCGGCTGACGCGGCACGCTCCAGCGGGATCGGCATACACCGTCGGTATGTCAATGCAGCATCACGGTCGCACGGCTGCCGCCGGTGGGTGACAGGACCGCTGTTTTACGCTGTTTTTGATCGAGATCAGTTTCCTGCGCTTTTTACGGTGTTCGCTGCTTCGCACGCGAAGTCTCATCCCCGTCGAGGCGACGAAACCGAGGCGACGAAACCGAGGCGTCGAAGCCGTCGAGCCTCGACGTCGTCGATTGATCGAAGTCCTCGGAGCACCGAAGTCCTGGCCGCAGACACCGCACCCGGCCCGGCAGCCTTCGCACAGCGCATTTGCGGGTGGCCGATCGGAGACTTCGCCATGCCGCACCCACCGGAGCAGCTCCCACCGGAGCTACGACACGCCTCGGTCATTTGCGACGAGGCGGAAGCTCTGTCGACATTGAGTCGCGCGCTGAGCACGTCGGGATGCGACCGCCGCGCCGCCGGGCTGGTCTGCGGCCTGCTCGCCGCCAAGGCGGCCGTCGTGGCCGTGAGCAGCACCACGGGCGACGTGATCGTCGGCTTCCATCGGCTGGAGACGCCGCACCGCAAGCGCTGGTTCCGGATCGGCGAAGGCGGCATGAACTTCGTCTGGGAGAGCGACGGCGAGAGCGCCGCGGGGTCGTCCACCCCGCAATGATCAGGGCTCAGCCGGCGTTCCGCTGCTTGCCGGCGGCCCGGTTCCGCCGCGCCGGCCCCTTCGCGGCGCCGACGCCGGCGACCGCCTTCAGCCGCGACAGCTCGTAGGTCCGCACGAACGAAGCGACCTCCTCGGCCGGCAGCGGGCGGCTGAACAGGAAGCCCTGCATCTCGTGGCAGCCGTGCTCGCGCAGGAAGGTCTCCTGCGCCTCGGTCTCGACGCCCTCCGCCACGATGGTGAGGTCGAGCGCCTTGCCGAGCGCCAGGATCGCCTCGGCGATCGCCGTGTCCTCGGGATTGGCGAGGACGTCGCGGATGAAGGAGCGGTCGATCTTGAGGGTGTCGACCGGAAGCTGACGGACCAGCGCCATCGACGAGTAGCCGGTGCCGAAATCGTCGATCGCGAGCTGGACGCCGCGCGCGCGCAGGGCGGTGAGGAGCGGCAGCGTGCTGGCGAGATTCTCGACCACCATGCTCTCGGTGATCTCGAGCTCGAGCAGCTCCGGCGCCAGCCCGGACTCGGCGAGCGCCGCCTCGATGTCGGCGAGCAGCGAGCCGTCGGCGAACTGGCGCGGCGACAGGTTGACGGCGACCGGCATCGGCGGGAAGCCGCGGCGTTGCCACGCCATCGCCTCGGCGCAGGCGGTGGCCAGCACCCAGCGGCCGATCGGCACGATCAGGCCGGTCTCCTCGGCGAGCGGCACGAACCGCGCCGGCGAGACGAGACCGAGCGCCGGATGGCTCCAGCGCACCAGCGCCTCGAGCCCGGAGATCTCGCCTGTCGCGATGCGACGCTTGGGCTGGTAGTGCAGCACGAGCTCGTTACGCTCCAGTGCGCCGCGCAGGCCGGTCTCCAGCACCAGCCGCTCGAACGAGCGCCGCTCGATCGCCGGCGAGAACAGTCGCACGCAGCCCCGGCCCTCGTCCTTGGCGAGATACATGGCGGCGTCGGCGCTGCGGGTCAGGGTGTCGCCGTCGTGCCCGTCGGTCGGATAGAACGCCGCCCCGATGCTGGCCGTGACCCGGCACTCCTGGCCGAGCACGACGATCGGCGCGGCGACGGAGGCGAGAATGCCGCGGGCGATCTCCTCCACGGCCTCCGGCTCGGAGACGCTGGTGACCAGCAGCAGGAACTCGTCGCCGCCGAGACGCGAGACCACGTCCTCCGCGCCGATGCAGCCGGCGAGCCGGGATGCGACCTCCTTGAGCAGCAGGTCGCCGGCGGCGTGGCCGAGCGTGTCGTTGATGTACTTGAAGCGGTCGAGATCGATGAACATCACGGCGAAGCGCCGCCGCGCCGTGCGCGCCACCGCGATGGCGTCGTCGAGCGTGCGGCCGAACAGGACGCGGTTCGGCAGGCCCGTCATCTCGTCGTGGGTGGCGAGCCACTCGGCCCGGGCGACGGCGCGCTCGCGCTCGGTGACGTCCTCGAACAGCACCACGGCGCCGCCGTCGGCGACCGGCCACTGCGACAGCTGGATGGTGCGGCCGTCGGCGAGCGTCATGGTGGAGCTGCTCGGCACCCCGCCGACGAGCCGGCCCTCGAAGAAGGCCGCCATCTCGGCCGCGTCGCCGTCCGGATGGTTGCCGGCCGCGATGCTGCGGACCAGCATGTCGCGGACCGACATGCCGGGCCGGAACGCCCCGTCCGGCAGGCCGTAGATCTCGCACAGGCGCGAGTTGCTGACGACCAGCCGGCCGCGGCGGTCGAACATGCACAGCCCATGCGACATGTTGCTCAGCGCCGCCTCGAACCGCATGTTCTGCTCGGCCAGCGATCGGGCGAGCGCCGCCTTCTCGCGATGGGCGAGGCGGTAGCGCAGGCTGCGGCGGCCGAGCGTGACGGCGAGCTCGGCGGCGGCGGCGAGATAGAGCAGCGTGATGACGGCGAAGACCTGATAGACGACGCCGCCGTGCAGGAGCGCGCCGAGCGCGATCGGTCCGAGGATCAGCACGACCTGGCCGATCGCGATGCGCGGGCGCGGGGCGTTGTGGGCCGTCGCACCCGCCGTGTAGCCGATCGTCGAGCCGACGATCAGCAGATGGGCGGTCGTGTCGGTCGTGATCAGGAACGTCGCGAGGCAGAGGACGCCCAGCATCGCCGCGAACGCCCAGGCGCCGGCGGTCCACAGCCGCTCCCAGCGCCGCACCGTCGCCTGATCGGTACGGGCGCCGATCGGCTGCCGGCGATAGGCGAGCACGAGCGAGAGTCGCGCGGCGGCGACGGTGACGAGCGCGACCGCGAGGCCGACGAGCCAGGCGCTCTCGCCGCGCGCCGCGATCAGGATGCCGATCGCGATGCTGGAGCCCCAGCCCACGACCAGCGACGGCACCGGCGTGAAGAGGCCGGCGACCAGATCCGCATGGATGTCGGGCGGCAACGTCGCCCGCCGACCCAGCGCCACTCCCGGTCTCGCCCACCGCCACATTCCGATCCCGCTCCTCGCCACGCAGGATAGCCGGGGACGCTTAAGGAAACCTCGCCGGGACGGAGGTATCGAAGTCGTCCACCCTGTCTGCATGTCAGATATTCGCCTCCGGCCGGCGGCGCGGCGTTCCGTCCCCCTTCGCGTGGCCGGCACGGCCGCGCAGGCGCAGGAACTGCACGGCCTTGCGGGCGGTCTCGGGCCGCAGCTTGGTGAAGGCCGTGAGCGACTCGCTCGCGCGATCGGCCGCACCGCCGTCGCGCAGCCGCAGGATCGTCTTGGTCGTGTTCCACGAGAGCCCGATCGCCTTGGCGAGCAGGATTACCAGCTCCGGCCGCGGCTGCACCATGGCGCGCTCGCAGGCGTCGATCGGCAGGTCGGCCATCTCGGCGAGCGCGATCGTCGTCTCGTCGAACCGCCCCGTGGCGGCGAACTCGCGGATCTTCGCCTCGTCGAGTGCGCCGAGCCGGCGCAGCTCGGCGACTTGACGGCGTGCATCCGAGTAGTCGGGCGAGAGCCGGCGCACCGAGGCCTGCACCCGGTCGGCCACCTCCGACAGCATCTCGCGCACCACCTTGCCGGACTGCCCCTCGACCGTCTCCAGGGTGCGGCGGACGTTCTCGGACGCCACCGCGAGGAGCCTGAGGAGATGCTGGCGGGGAATGTCGTTGCGGCCGAACACGCCGACGGCGAGCGCGTCGTCGTCCTTGGAGCGCTCGACCAGGACGCCGTGGCCGGCGTCCGAGAAGCGCGCCCCGCGGTTGGCGATCGTGGACAGGGCGACGTCGCGATCGCCGCGCGTCACCAGCACGTCCGACACCGCCTCGCTGACGACGGCGCGCTTGGAGATGGCGAGGAGATGCGCCTGGCTCGCCGTGCTGGCGGTCTCGACCAGGGTCTCGTCGCCGAGCCGCTCCGACGTCGTCAGCACCGGGCCGGCGACGTCGATCGCCTCGTCGCGGGCGAGCATCCGGATCAGCCCGCGGGGCGCGTTCGGCACGTCGGCGAGACGGCGCGCCAGGACGGCACGGACCGACATCTCCATCTCGCCGATCAGCCGCACCATCACGTCGTCGAACAGCGCGACCTCGTCCTCGTCGTACTCGGTGGCGCGGCCGAGGAACAGATCGGCGATGCGACGCAGCGCCTCGGCCCGATAGCCGATGGTGCGGCTGGCGAGCGCCTCCTCCAGCTCCTCGATGATGGTGCGCGGCTCGACCATGGCGTCAGGCCGAGCCGGTGCCGGCCGGGAGCGCGGCGGGCGGGGGCGCGGCGGCGATGGCGAGACCGGACGCCGGCGCCGGCCGGCCGAACAGATAGCCCTGCATCTGGCCGACGCCGGCGGCCTCCAGCATCCGCTGCTGGGCCTCGGTCTCGACGCCTTCGGCGACCGTGACCATGTCGAGGGTGCGGCCGAGATTGACGATGGCGCAGACGATGGCGCCGCAGCCGTCGCGGGCGAGCAGATCGCGGGTGAAGCAGCGATCGATCTTCAGCTTGTCGAACGGGAACGCCGTCAGGTAACTGAGCGACGAGTAGCCGGTGCCGAAGTCGTCGAGCGCGACGGCGACGCCGAGGTTCTTGAGCTGATGCAGGGTCGAGACGTGCTCGGCCTCCCATTCCAGCAGTACCCGCTCGGTGATCTCGATCTCCAGCCGCTCGGGCGGCAGGCCGGAATCGACCAGCGCGCACATGATAACGTCGAGCAGATTGGTCTTGCGGAACTGCACCGGCGAGATGTTGACGGCGATCTTGACGTCGTCCGGCCAGGTCGCAGCCTCGGCGCAGGCGGTCTGCAGGATCCACTCGCCGAGCGTGCCGACGAGACCGGTGTCCTCCGCCATGGCGATGAAGCGGTCCGGCGCGATCAGGCCCTGGTCGGGATGGTTCCAGCGGACCAGCGCCTCCATGCCGACCGTCCGCCGCGTCCCGGACTCGACGATCGGCTGATAGTAGAGCTCGAACTCGCCGCGCGCCAGCCCGGCCCGGAAGTCGACCTCGAGCCGGTGGCGCTCGTCGGCCTCCGCGGCCATCGACGGATCGAAGAAGGCGAAGCCGTTGCGGCCGTTGCCCTTGATGGCATAGAGCGCGAGATCGGCCTTCTTCATCAGCTCGGCGACCTTGACGCCGTCCTTCGGCGCCATCGCGATGCCGATGCTGGCGCCGACCGTCACCTTGTGGCCGTCGATGTCGAAGGGCTCGTCGACCAGGTCGACGATCCGGGTGGCGAGCACGACGGCGCTCTCGTGCATGGCCTCGTCCCAGTCGCCGCCGGCCACGAAGTCGCGGGGCGGCGACTGGATGACGGCGAACTCGTCGCCGCCCAGCCGAGCGAAGACATCGTCGGCGCGCAGCGCCTTCTGCAGGCGGCGGGCGATCTCCTTGAGGACCGTGTCGCCGGCGGCGTGGCCGAGCGTGTCGTTGACCGGCTTGAAGCGGTCGAGGTCGAGCATCAGCACCGAGAACGGCCGCTGCTCGGCGACGAGGCGCCGGCGCGCGCCCTCGATCTCCTCCAGGAAGTGCGACCGGTTGGCGATCCCGGTGAGCAGATCGTTGTGGGCGAGCCGGCGGATCTTCTCCTCGGTCTGGCGGCGCTCGGTGACGTCCTCGTGGGTCGACAGCCAGCCGCCCCCCTCCATGGGCTGGTTGACCACCTGGATGATCCGGCCGTTGTGGAGGGCGAACTCCTGTGTCGTCACCACGCCGCGGGCGATCCGCTCCCGTACCGTCCGGGTCAGCTCGAGGGCGCGATCGGGTCGGCCGCGCAGATCCTCGGATCCGGCGATCACGTCGCAGAGCGGCGTGCCGGGCGCCGAATCGACCAGCGAGATGCCGTAGATGTCGCGATAGCGCTGGTTGCAGACGACAAGGCAACCCGTACGATCGAACATCGCGAGCCCCTGCGTCATGTTGTTCAGGGCGGCGTCGAAGCGCCGGTTCTGGACCTTCAGCGCGGCCTGGTGGGCCAGCAGCGCCTCGTGCTCGCGGGCGAGCGCGGTCGACTTCTCGCTCAGCGCCGCCTCGGACGAGCTGGTGCGACGGTACTGACGACCCATCAGGGAGAGGAGCGCGGCGGCGGCACCGAGAAACGCGAGCGTCGCGGCGGCGACCGCGAGGCTGCGGCTCCACCAGCCTCCGAGCAGCGCGGCCTCCGGGACCGACACGCTCACGGCGAGCGGAAAGTCGTCGAGCTTCCGCACGACGATCCAGCGCGGCACGCCATCGAACACGCCGTCCGACCGGTAGGCCCCGTTGCCGGCCGCATAGGCGGCATGCCACGGCGAATCGGCCGGGATCGGCGCGCCGAATCGATCGATCGGATCGGGATAGCGCGTGAACAGCTGGCCGTCCGCGCGGGCGAAGGTCAGGATCTGCCGGTCGAGACGCTTCACTGGACGGAACACCGACTCGAAATACTCGGTCCCGATGCGGATCAGGACGACGCCGAGGAACCGGCGGTCCGGCCCGTTGACGCGGCGCGCCAGGATCACGGTCTTGCCATCGTCGACCCGGGCGACGACCGGAATAGCCGTGCTCAGGCGGTCGTCGTCGTGCGCCTTCAGCTCGCGGAAGTACTCGCGGTCCGAAACGTCGATCTCGGGCGTGGGCCACCGCACGGTCGTCAGCAGGAGCCGCCCACTGCTGTCCACCAGCCCGATCCCGAACGCCTGCGGCAGGCGTCGCAACCGGTCCATCATCAGGCCCCGGAAGGCCGGTGGATCGTCTAGCACCAGCGTCTCGCCGGCTCCCGTGTCCGATGCGGCGGAGAGGCGGCTCTGCAGGTCGCGCAGAGCACTGTCGGCCGTCCGGATCGATTCGTTGATCTGCCCGCCGAGCAGCACCGCGACGTTCTCGGCGTTGCGCAGCCCGGCCCGGATCTCGTGGTCCCGGTCGAGCCACACGCCGATGCCGACGCCACACGCGACGAAGCCCAGCACCAGCGCGGCGGCGCCGGACAACGTGCGGAACGTCCAGGGTCGGGGCATGAGGCGATCGTGAGCGGGTCGCTGTGGGAGGTCGACGAAGGTGCGGGGCCGCCCGGATCATGCCCGGAGAAATGCTAAGGATTCATGCAGCGCCGGAAGGACTTTGGAGCGTCGGGAATAGGCCTTCCGCACTAGCCGGAAATCGTGTTTCGCCTGTCAGTACGCGCCCATCTTCACCCGCACGACCACGGGCAGCAGAATGACGACGAACAGCACCGGGAAGACGCAGACCATCAGCGGCACCGACAGCTTGACGGGCAGGCTGTAGGCCTTCTCCTCGGCGAGCGACAGTCGCTTGTGGCGCATGTCCTCGCTGTACACGCGCAGCGCTTCGGTGATGCTCGAGCCGAGCTCGTCGGACTGCTGGATCAAGGTGGCGAAGGAGCGCACCTCGTCGAGCCCGAGACGATCGCCGAAATGCTCGAGCGCCTCGGTGAGGCTGCAGCCCGCCCGCACCTCGAGATTGGTGATGTGGATGTTCTGGGCGAGCGCCGGATACGAATCGGCGAGCTCGCGGCCGACGCGCTCGAGCGACGCCTCCATGCCGAGCCCGGCATCGGCGCAGACGACCAGCAGGTCCATGAAGTCGGGGAAGCCGACCCGGTACTCGTCGCGCCGCTGCTTGACGATACGGTCGAGCGCGAGGCTCGGCCCGAGATAGCCGGCGAGCCCGGCGAGGCCGACCATGCCCCAATAGGACGAGCTCGTCGCGTCCATCACGGCGGGCAGCAGCACGAAGGCGAGCGCCGCCAGGCCGATCGCCAGCCCGAAGCGCAGGACGAAGAAGAGGCCGACGGCGCGCGGATCGAAGATCCCGGCCTGCACCAGGCGGGCGCGCAGCAGCTTCATGTTGCCGGTGTCGAGGCTCGCGTAGTGCTTGGTGGTGTAGTCGACGAGCTTCTGCATCGCCTCGAGGCTCGCCTGCCGGAACGACCGCCGACCGCCGCCCTCGACCAGGTTTCCGCCGCCGACGATGCCGGCCGCCCGCCGCTTGACGGCCCCGCGCACCTGCACCATCGCCATGGCGCCGAACGCGGCCGTGGCGGCGGCCACGAACACCAAGATCGTGATCAGCAGGTCGGCGTTCTCGGCGATCAGCGTGTCCATGCCGGCGTCTCTCTCCGGGCGGCGATCAGATCTTGAAGTTGACCATGCGGAACATCAGGAGATTGCCGGCCAGCATCCAGGCGGCGGCGACCCCGAGGCCGAGCTTGGTGAGGTCGTACTTCCAGACGCTTCCGTAGAAGTCGGGCGCCACCATCTGGATCACGAAGAACATGCCGATCGGCAGCGCCGACAGGAGCAGGGCCGACATCTTGCCTTCGGAGGCGAGCGCCCTGATCTTGCGGCGCATCTTGAAGCGATCCCTGATCACGGCGGAGAGATTCTCGAGGATCTCGCCGAGATTGCCGCCGGTCGAGCCCTGGATCGCCACTGCGGTGACGAACAGCGGCAGGTCGTCCTGACCGACCCGGAAGAACAGGTTGCGCATCGCCGTCTCGAGATCCGCCCCGTAGGTGATCTCGTCGGCGACGATGCCGAACTCCGAGCCGATCGGATCGGGCATCTCGCGCGCCACCATGGTGACGGCGATCGGCACCGGATGCCCGGCCCGGAGGCTGCGCACGATGATGTCGATGGCGTCCGGGAACTGGCCGCCGAACTTCTTCTGCCGGCGCGACCGCATCGTCTTGAGCGCGAGGAGCGGGCCGATCGTCAGCGTCGCGAAAGTCGCCGGGATCGCCTCGACCATGCTGTTGCGCAACACCAGCACGGCGCAGAACACGAGCACGGCGGCGATCAGCGTGTAGATCACCAGGCGGGTCATGCCGCCCGACATGCCGGACTGCAGGAGCAGCCGGTTGAACGAGAGGAACGGCAGCGCGAGGTCGCCACCGGAGGTGAGGCCGCGCTCGCGACGCAGCTGCACCAGGATGCTCTCGCGATCGCGCGCGTCGTCCAGCAAGGCGAGCCGGCGATTGACCCGCTTGCGGTACGACGTCGCCGAGGCGAACAGGAGATAGGCGCCCTCCCCGAACAGGATCGCCGAGCCGGCCGCCAAGGCGTAGATCAGATAGACGGGATCGATGTCCGGCATGATGGTCACCCGGCGCGGGACGATCCGGGCCCGGCGCCGTGCACCGTTCCCGAACGATGCGAGAGATGAGCGCGCGGGCTGCTCACAGCGGATGCCCCGGATCGAAATAACTCGACGGGATCTTGATCCCCTTGGCAGCGAGATCGCCCAGCACCCGCGGCCGCACGCCCGTCGCGACGAAGTGACCCTGAACGGTGCCGTCCTCGAGCGTCGCGGTACGGACGAACTTGAAGATCTCCTGCATCTGGATGATGTCGCCTTCCATGCCGGTGATCTCGGCGATGCTCATCACCTTGCGCTTGCCGTCGGAGAGGCGCGAGAGCTGCACGATGACGCGGATCGCGGCGGCGATCTGGCCGCGCACCGAGGCGATGGTCATCGGCAGCCCGGCCATGCCGATCATCTGCTCGAGACGCGAGATCGCCTCGCGCGGATTGTTGGCGTGGATGGTCGCCATCGAGCCTTCGTGGCCGGTGTTCATCGCCTGCAGCATGTCGAACGCCTCCTCGCCGCGGCACTCGCCGAGGATGATGCGTTCGGGCCGCATGCGCAGCGCGTTCTTGACGAGATCGCGCTGACGGATCTCGCCCTTGCCTTCGACGTTGGGGGGCCGCGTCTCCATGCGGGCGACGTGCGGCTGCTGGAGCTGCAGCTCGGCGGCGTCCTCGATGGTGATCAGGCGCTCCTTGTCGGAGATGAACGCGGAGAGCGCGTTCAGCATCGTGGTCTTGCCGGAGCCGGTGCCGCCCGAGATGATGGTCGTCACCCGCGCCTTGACGAAGGCGGCGAGCAGCTCGGCCATCTGCGGGCGCAGTGCACCGACGTCGACGAGCCTGTCGAGATGGAGCGGCTTCTTGGAGAACTTTCGGATCGACACCAGCGGGCC
The DNA here is from genome assembly GCF_046000175.1 of Rhodoplanes sp. SY1. Classification (NCBI taxonomy): domain Bacteria; kingdom Pseudomonadati; phylum Pseudomonadota; class Alphaproteobacteria; order Hyphomicrobiales; family Nitrobacteraceae; genus Rhodoplanes; species Rhodoplanes sp. SY1. The sequence continues at coordinate 16,149 of NZ_JBEOMB010000096.1, read as the reverse complement.
GTCGACCGCGACGGGCCGGATCGCCACGTTGACGCGCGAGCCGTCGAGCAGGCGCGCGTCGCAGAGCGGGTGGGATTCGTCGACGCGGCGGCCGACCGCCGAGACGATCTTGTTGACGATGCGCAGGAGGTGCGTCTCGTCCTTGAAGCGCACCGCGGTCGGCTCCAGCATGCCGCCGCGCTCGACATAGACGCATTCGTGACCGTTGATCAGGATGTCGCTGATGCTCGCGTCCTTGAGCAGCGGCTCGATCGGGCCGAGGCCCGTCATCTCGTCGAGGATCTCGGCGACGAAGTCGGCGAGCTCCTGGGTGTTCAGCGCGAGCCGCTCGACCAGCACGTATTGCGAGACGAGCTGCTGGATGTGCTTGCGGATCTCGTCCTCGGGCAGCTTCTCGAGCGCCTGGAGGTTGATCTCCTCGATCAGCCGCCGATGCAGCCGGACCTTGGCGTCGAGCAGCTTTTCACGCAGCACCGGGTTCGCGGGGGCGACCGACGGCGACGGCACGGCGGGTGGCGCCGGCGGCGGTGGCGGCGGGGCGAGAACGGCGGCCGCCTCCGGCGTGCCCTCGGCGAACACGGTCCAGGCGATCCCGTCGGACGCCGCTGCCGCGTCGTCGGGCAACGCCGGCTCGACCGGCGGCGACGGCACCTTGCGGAAGCTGAAACGCCCTCCCATGATCTCCTGCCGCCCCTCTCCTGCCGTCCGTTCGCCTGTCCGATCAGCCGCGCGCCCAGGACAGGCTCAGGCGCCGCTTGCCGGCCGGCTCGGCCGCCGTCTTGTCGGCCGGGACGACGGGCGCAACGAGCTTCTTCAGCTCGGTCGTGATCTTGTTGCCGGCCTTGACCTCGTCCAGCGGCACGCCGCGGTCGATCGCCTCGCGCACCAGCCGGTAGTCGTTCGGAATGGTCGCGGCGAAGTCCTCGCCCAGCGCTTGCTCGACGTCGCTCTTGCGCAACCCGGTGCCGAACATGCGCTGCTCGAAGCGGTTGATGATCACCTGCGGGCGCGGCCCCTCCTCCAGGCGCTCGCGCACCGCGGTGACGAGCTGCTTGGCGTGCTTGATGCCCGGCACCGTCATCTCGCTCACCACGAACAGCCGGTTGGAGCCGAGCAGCACGTTGTCGGTCCACGAGAACCAGGTGCGCGGCAGGTCGATGACGACGTAGTTGAAATGCGACGACACGAGGTCGAGCAGCCGTGTCACCGTGTCGGGATCGAACGAGCGCATCTCGGCCGGCCGGCACGGCGCCGCGATCACGGCGAGGCCGGAGGCGTGATAGGAGAGCATCACCTCGAGCAGCTGGCGGTCGAGGCGCTCCGGCCGCGGCTCGATCTCGTTCAGGTCGAGCCGCGGCTCGAGGTCGAGATAGTCGGCGCAGGCGCCGTGCTGGAAGTCGAGATCGACCAGGCAGGTCGCCGGTCGCGTCTTCTGATTGCCGCTGCCGAGCAGCAGGAGTGCCGTCTGGATCGCGAGCGTCGTCACGCCGGCGCCGCCGACCGCCGGCAGATAGGTGAAGATCTCGGCCTCGCTCGGCTCGTTGCCGGCCGGCGTCTGCACCACCCGGGCGCAGGTGCGCACCAGCTCGACCGGCTGCACGGGCTTCACCAGGAAGTCGGCGATGCGCATCTTCAGGAGCTGCCGCATCACCTCCTTGTCGAATGCGTCCGTCACGGTGACGACCGGCGGCCAGCCGGCGAGCTTGGCGGTCAGCGTCTCCAGCGCCGCCATCGCCTCGGCCGTCGCGCCGTGCAGATCGACGACCACCACGGTCGCCTCCGCCGCCGCGACCTCGGCGGCCGTCTCGGCGATGCTGCCCGACATCAGCTCGAGCTCCACCTGCGGCGCGGCCGCGAAGGTCTCCTTCGCGGTGCGGGCGAACTCGACGTCGGGCGTGACGACGACGACGCGGGTCTTGCTGCCGGAGGTCTTGGTACGGGCACTTCGCATGGTCGCGTGTTCTTTCGGCACGGGGGAGCGCGGCGGACCGTCCGTCGCGCTCAGTCCTTGGCGGCTTCGCCTCCGGAGGTCGCGCCGGCCACGGTCGGAGCGCCATCGCCGGCCTGCGCGCCTTTCCAGGTCGAGGTGGTGCCGAGGCCCTGCGGCTTCGTCACCTTGCCGCGCCGGTAGCGCTCGGCCGCGATGGCCACATTGGTGCCCTGGCCCGGGATGTGGCGATCCGCCGCCGCCTTCGGCCACGGATCGATGGTGTGGATCGCGACGTTGTTGGCGACCGCGTCGCCCGCCCCGAACACGATGGCCTCGCGGCGGTCGTAATAGATGTCGGAGCACCCCCCGACGAGCGCGGCGAGGACGAGCCCCCCGCACAGCGCGCGCCGGCGGACGCGTTTTCCGTCGCGGGCTTCGTCACACCGCAAGTCACTGCGCCGCATGTCACCGCACCGCATGTCACCGCACGACATGGCCACCTCCCACCGGAAACTCGATCATGTGCCCCGTGTAGGGCCGCAGCGCCGCCGTCTCCCCGCGCACCGCCGGGCCGCGGTCGAGCTCGGGCTTGCCGCCGGCGAAGAAGTCGAGATCGTTGGCCGGCAGCGTGTTGTCGAGCGGGGTCCGCAGCGGATCGCCCGGCCGCGCCGGCTGCACCAGCCGCGGCGTCACGATGATGACGAGGTCGGTCTCTTTCTTCTGATAGTTCTTCGAGGAGAACAGTGCGCCGAGAACCGGGACGTCGCCGATCCAGGGAAGCTGCTGCTGGTCGGTCGCCGAGTCGGCCTGCAGCAGCCCGGCCAGCATGAAGCTCTGCCCGTCGCGCAGCTCCAGCGTCGTCGAGGCGCGCCGCACCGTCAGCGACGGGACGTTGACGCCCTGCGCGACCGTGACCGTGACGGTCTTGTCGATCTGGCTGACCTCGGGCTCGATCTTCAGGTTGATGATGCTGCCGTTCAGCACGGTCGGCGTGAAGGCGAGGCTGACGCCGTAGCGCTTGTACTCGACCGTCATCTGGCCGAGCGCGCCGGTCAGCGGGATCGGGTACTCGCCGCCGGCCAGAAAGTTCGCGGTGTCGCCGGACAGCGCGACGAGGTTGGGCTCGGCGAGCCGGCGCAGCACGCCGCGCTCCTCCAGCGCGTTCAGCGCGACGTCGATCTGCATGCCCTTGGTGAGCAGGCTGCCGACCATGAATCCGAACGGGCTCCCGCCGGACAGCACGCCGGCCGCCCCGGTGCCGACCGTTCCCCAGGGGTTCGGGGCATCGACCGGCAACGCCGTCGTCTGACTTCCGACGCTGCCGGCGAACCTTCCGTTGCGGCTCCAGGCGTTCCACTGCACGCCGAGCTCGCGGCCGGCCGAGCGGGTCGCCTCGACGAAGCGCACCTCGAGCAGCACCTGCTGGGGTGCGGCGACCTGGACGGCGTTTATCACCTGCGGGCCGAACTCGCGGGCGATGATCAGCGCCTGGTCGAGCGTGATCGCGTCCGGCGCCATGCCGCCGAGCAGGATGCGGCCATTGACGCTGGTGACCCGGAACTTGGCCGCCGGGAAGCGCGCGGCGAGCTCGGTGGCGAGCGCCGAGACGTCGTAGGAGACCTCGACGTCGAACACGCCGACCAGCTTCTTGCCTTCGCCGTAGACCGACACCCGCGTGGTGCCGAGCTTCTTGCCGAGGATCGACAGCGTGCGGTCGGTGAGCGGGTTGACGTCGGCGATCTCGGCGTCGCCGAGCGACAGCTCGAGGAAAGGCTGATCGGTGCGCACGTCCTGCGACTTGCCGATCGGCACCGTCACCGCCTGGGTGCGCTTGCCCGGGCCGAAGTTGATCGCCTTCTGGGCCGCGGCCGTGGCCGACAGACCGGGCATCAGCGGCGCGACGAGCGCCGCGCCGGCGACGAGCGCGGCTGACACGACGAGCGCCCGCCATCGCGAGCGACCGCTCCGCGGTCGTGACGGCGTTGCCGCCGTCCTCTGTCTCGTGCCGACGTTCCCGTCCATGTCGTCCCCCAGTCCGTCCCTCGCCGACGCCGCGCCCCCCGGCGCGATGCCGCCGTGTCTCGCTTCACTCCGCCGCCGCCCAGGCCCCGCCGGTCTCGCCTTCGTGCGGAACGCGGTAGCTCTGCTTCTGCCCGCCGCGCGACACCACCACGGTGGTGCCGTTCTCGCGCTTGGGCGCCGGACCGACCAGCTCCTCGAGCAGATCCTTCACCGTCACCCGGGCGGTCTTCGATTCGGTCGACTCGCCGGCCTTGCGCAGCAGGAGCGACAGCGAGCCGATCGAGGCGGCGAGGCTGAGCTTCTGCCCGGCGGCGGTGTCGACCTCGAGCGTGACGGCCTTCGGGATCATCGGATTGGCGGCGCGCTCGTCGGCGACCTGGTCGACCGCGAGCACCCGCACGTCCTGCAGCAGCACCTGGGTCGAGGCCTGCTCCTTCTCCTGCCGCGTCAGCACCACGTCGACGCGGTCGCCGGGCAGCACGAAGCCGCCGACGCCGTCGACGTCGTTGACCCGGATGGTGACCGCCTTCATGCCGGGGCCGACCAGGGCCGACAGCGTGGCGCGCTGGCCCGGCCCGGTGATCTTCACGGCGAGCACCGGCTCGTTCGGCTCGATCGGCGTGAGCGCCACGCGCTTGCCGTCGGCGAGCAGGTCGGGAATGCGGGCGAAGGCCCCGGCCGGCAGCGCATCGCTCGGCCACGCGGCCTCGCGCAGAACCTGGGGGGTCAGCTCGTGGCCGTAGCGCAGCGGTCGCGCCGCCACCACCACGGTGCGGGATGCGACGGGCGGGCCGCGGTCGGCCTCCAGGCTGCGCAAGCGCGCCTCCGCCTGGCTGTTGAGCCAGGTTCTGGTCGCGAACACGGCGAGCAGGCCGAAGACGGCCGCCACCGCGATCATGATGACTGTGCTGCTGCGCACCGGACGAATTCCTGCAGAGTCCGCGGATTGCGACTCCCGAACCCTAGCTAGGGACTCCGAGAGTATTGAATTCGTGAACCGAACCCGGGTTCTGCCGGTATGCTGAAGGCGTCCTGAAAGGTTATCGTCAACGAACCGTGCACGAGGCCGCGCTGCGGCCGCGCGGCGTTAATCATGTCGCCGCGGAGCAGGTAACACCGAACCAGAGGCGGCTCGGGGAGACGTTTCGCGGCCCCGGCGCGCCAGCTGTTGCGCAGCCGACATCGTTACGGAATAGTTCGTCCCGCAAAGGGGACGACCGCCATGCCGAAGACCATCGCCGTTCTCGCGCCGGGTGAGATGGGCGCCGCCGTCGGGGCGCGGCTCGTCGCCGGCGGGGCGCGGGTCGTCACCTCGCTCGCCGGCCGCAGCGCCGCGACCGCCGAGCGGGCCCGGCGCGCCGGGCTCGCCGTCGCCGCCACCGACGCCGAGCTGGTCGCCGGCGCCGACCTCGTGCTCTCCATCGTGCCGCCCGGCGAGGCGGTCGCAGTCGCCAAGCGGCTGCGTCCGGAGCTGGCGCGGTTGTCGGAGAAGCCCGTCTATGTCGATTTCAACGCGGTGTCGCCCGACACCGTGAGGCACATCGCCGCGGCGCTCGCCGCGACGCGCTGCCCGTTCGTCGACGGCGGCATCATAGGTCCGCCGCCGAACGCCACGGCCCGCACCGTGTTCTATGTGTCCGGCGACGATGCCGGCCGCGCCGCGGCGATGCGCGACGTCGGTCTCGACATGCGCGTGCTGGAGGGGCCGGTCGGCGCCGCCTCGGCGCTGAAGATGTCCTATGCGGGCATCACCAAGGGGCTGACCGCGATCGGCGCCGCCATGATGCTCGGGGCGACACGGGCCGGCTGCGCCGGCGATCTCGCGGCCGAGCTCGCCGAAAGCCAGCCGCATCTCTCCAAGTGGCTCGGCCGCCAGGTGCCGGCGATGTTCCCGAAGGCCTATCGGTTCGTCGCCGAGATGGAGGAGATCGCCGATTTCCTGCACACCGATCGGCCGGCCTGCGAGATCTATCACGCGATCGCCAGGCTCTATGCACGCCTCGCCGCCGCCGAGGGAACGGCCGATGTCGACGCCCTCGCCCGCTTCGTCGGCGCCCCCGGCCGGACGAGCCTCGCCGACGACGCGACGACACCGGCGACCGCGGCGACGACCGCCCCGGAGGCCGTGAACGCCGACCCGGTCGCGGCCGCGCCCGGCGCAGGAGCCTGAGCGACTTCACGTACGGCGCTGCACTTCGATTGCGTTCCGATCGTCGGACCATGCATCTGATTGCGTCGTCGCGATCCGGTCCGGCGACCGGATCCGCGACCAGCCCCGCCGCCCGGCATGTTCGGCTCGACGTCGTTCAAACGGGCTATTCGGCGCCACGCCCTGCAACCGATCGTACTTTATAGACAAAGAATCTCGACTTTTCCGAGAACGTGATTTCTTAACTATCCTGGACCTACGCTCCGCCAAAGCCTCCAGGTCCGCGTCGCGCCGTCTTCCTCGTGTCGCGACGGAAGGGCTTCGGTCCCGAGCGTGTCATGACAACCGAGTTCCAGCGTTTTGCGTTCGTGTCCGTGGCGGGGCTCCTGTGGCTGTCCGCCTGCGAGACCACGGCCGTGAAGCTGCCCGAACTGCCGAGCTTCGGCCGGAGCGAGGCGACCGGTTCCGTGCCCGTGGTGGTGGCCGATGCCGACGTCACCGGCTCGACGGCAGGCGCCGCACCCAAGCTCCTGCAGGACGACATGACGCCGAGCGCGCCGAACGACGATCTCAGCGTCGGCCGCGAGCAGTTCCGGCAGGGCAACTACGGCAATGCCGAGAAGTACTGCCGTCGCTCGGTCGAGCAGACGCCGAAGTCCGCCGACGCCTGGCTGTGCCTCGCCGCCTCCTACGACCGGCTCAAGCGCTTCGATCTCGCCGATCGCGCCTATCTGCAGCTCATCCGCATCGTCGGCCGCAGCGCCGCCGTGCTCAACAACATGGGCTATTCCTACATGCTGCGCGGCGACTACCGCCGCGCCCGCGCCACCCTCAACGAGGCGGCCACCAAGGACCCGGGCAATCCCTTCGTGCAGAACAACCTCGCGCTGCTCGCCGAGGCGACCGCCACGAAGGAAGGGATCCGGTAGCGGGCGGATCGCGCGCTGTCGTGACGATCAGAGGGCGGACCGAAGCACGATTCCGTCGGGCAGGTAGAATCCATTGAACCGATTGCCTGCGAAATGCGCCACTCCGAGCCCCGGCATTCTGATCACTCGACCAAGGCCTTTCATGGCCGGATGGCTCTCCGGCACCATCTCCGTATCACTTGCATCGATGCTCTGAAGTGTATCGCGATTCCTCGCGATGATGGCCGCGACCGACCTGTAGAACTCGCGTTTGTCGTGGAGGCCGCGCGGTGGAACGATCCAGAGCTTCCAAGTGTCGGTGTCCGAATTGTGAACCCACATGGCGATGCGTGGCGCTAGTCCGGTCTCGTCCATCGCCTTGACGAGAGATTGTCCGCTACTCACCAGAACGTTTTGATCCATGGAAGAACTCCGCATTCCGGCTCGATGATCGCCTGAAGGATCAGTTGGGCAGACATGGGATCGCGTTGCTCGTACCGCACGTCCGGCGACCATTCCGACACGATAGCCCAGTTCGCAGCGAATGCAGGATCCTCGTCCTTTCGCCGTTTGAACTCCGCAGCCAATCCGGCCAATCCGATCAGCTCCGGAAAGACGTGGCTGTAGATCTTCTTAATGAACTCCTTGTCTGGAATAGTCTCGGCGCTGACTTGCGCAGCGATACAAGCCTTCAACCCCAGCTCGACAGCATAACCCGCAAGATAATACGCGTTCGAGAAACGACCATGTGCGAGGAGGATCGATGCGTCGTCCAACTTGGCCTGGGCCATCGCCTGCAGGTCCGAACGTTTCATTCCGAAAGCCATGGGTATCCCAATCTCGCCGTCGGCTCGCAGGGAAGACTCGGTAATCTAGTGATTCCTGCACTTGCGACGGGGGAATGCAACCAGTCCTGGTTATCCGGCGCCACTGCCAGCAAAATCGCCCCTGCGGCCGATCGTCCTGGCGGCTGGGCTTTTGCCGTTTCGCTCCGAAATCGCTAGAAGGCGGGTCCGATCGTACGGCGCCCGAGAGCCACGGGCGCTTGCGCGCCCCGACCCGGAGCAGACCCGCATGTTCGCCGACATCAAGACGTTCCTGGCCGAGCTGACCAGCGGGGACAAGCACCCGGCCCGGTTCGACGGCAACGACTACCGGCTCGCCGCCGCCGCCCTGATGGTCCACGTCGCCACGCTCGATGCCAATCTGTCGGACGTGGAACGTGAAAAGCTGCACACGCTCCTGAAGACCCGCTTCGCCCTCGACGACGCGGCGACCGACGAGCTGATCGACGCCGCCGTGGCGGCCGATCGCGACGCCGTCGACTTCTATCAGTTCACCAGCCTGCTGATGCGCACCCTCGACGAGGAGGGGCGCCGCAAGGTGGTCGCCATGATGTGGGAGATGGTGTTCGCCGACGGCGGCGTGACCGAGTTCGAGGACAACGTGATGTGGCGGGTCGCCGACCTCCTGGCCGTGCCGAACCGCGAGCGCATCGAGCTCAAGCGCGAGGTCGCGGCTGGCCGCGATCCGCTGGACGATCCGCAGTGACGGCAGCGTCGCCCGTCGCCGTCGTCACCGGCGCCTCCTCGGGCATCGGCGCCGAGCTGGCGAAGCTGTTCGCCGCCGATGGCCATGCCGTTGTGCTGGTCGCGCGCCGCGCCGCCGCGCTGAACGCGCTGGCCGAGGAGATCGCCGCGACCGGCCGGCCGCGCCCGCACGTCGTGGTGCTCGATCTCGCCCAGCCCGATGCGGTCGCGCATCTGCGCGCCGCGTTGGCCGAGCGCGGCACCGTCGCGAAGTACCTCGTCAACAATGCCGGCTTCGGCCTGCTCGGCGTCGCGACCACGCTCGATCGGGACGAGCAGCTCGCGATGATCGACCTCAACGTCAAGGCCCTCACGGCGCTCAGCCTCGCCTTCGCGGACGATCTCGTCGCGCAACGCGGTGGCCTGCTCAATGTCGGCTCGCTCGCCGGCTTCGTGCCGGGACCCGGCATGGCCGTCTATTACGCCACCAAGGCCTTCGTGAACTCGTTCTCGGAGGCGATGTGGCGCGAGCTCGGCCCGAAGGGCGTCGCCGTCACGGTTCTGTGCCCCGGCCCGGTGCCGACCGGCTTCCAGGCGCGCGCCGGCGTCACCGTCTCGGGCCTGCAGAGCCTCCTGACCGTGACGGCCGCCGAGGCCGCGAAGGCCGGCTACGACGCCTTGATGGGCCGCCGCCGCATGGTGGTCCCGGGGCGGCTCGCCAATCTGGTGCCGCTGCTGGCCCGCGTTCTCCCGCGCCGCACCATGATCGCGCTGATCGCCTCGACCCAGATTCGGCGCCTCGGACCGCGCGGCGGGCTGTAGGCCGAATGGTCGGCCGCGCGGCGGCAGGGCGAACCCGTTTCCTTCTCCACGACACGGACAGCAGAACCGTGCTGCCGCCGCACCCCGCGGCAGCACGTGTTTCTTACTACGTCGCCGTGCGTGGCATTCCGCTTGCTTGTCGCATTGCGGCCCATTTAGCCTTCCAGATTGTTCGTTTCGTGAAGCCGCCCTGAACGACGCCGACCAGGAACGCGACGATGCCGGAGCCCGTTCTGATCGTTCTGCACCAGGAAACCTCGACGCCGGGACGCGTCGGGCAGTTCCTGCAGGCGCGCGGCATTCCGCTCGACATCCGCCGTCCGCGCTTCGGCGAGCGGCTGCCCGAGACGCTGTCCGAGCACGCCGGCGCCGTGGTGTTCGGCGGCCCGATGAGCGCCAACGACCCGGACGATTTCGTCAAGCAGGAGATCGACTGGCTCGCCGTGCCGCTGAAGGAGCAGAAGCCGTTTCTCGGCATCTGCCTCGGCGCCCAGATGCTGGCCAAGCATCTCGGCGCCCGCGTCGCGCCGCATCCCGAGGGCAAGGCCGAGATCGGCTACTATCCGCTGCGCGCGACGCTCGACGGGCATCGCGTCTGCCCGCACTGGCCCGGCCACGTCTACCAGTGGCACCGCGAGGGCTTCGAGCTGCCGGCCGGCTCGCGCATGCTGGCCGAGGGCGACATGTTTCGGGTACAGGCGTTCCGCCACGGCCCGGCCGCCTTCGGCATCCAGTTCCATCCCGAGGTCACCCACGCGATGATGTGCCGGTGGACGACCCGCGGGCACGAGCGGCTGGCCTTGCCGGGTGCACGACCGCGGGTGGATCATTTTGCCGAGCGGCCCATGTATGACGGCGCCATCCGGGCCTGGCTGACCGAGTTCCTCGACGGCTGGCTCGCCGGCCCGCGGGCCGAGGCGCGCCCCGGCCGCGGCGCCGAGCGCGTCACCGGCATGGCGATGGCGGCCGGGCCTTACGCGGCGGGCTGATCGACACCCGAGACCGTTCCGGTCATTCCGGGGCGCGGACCGAAGGCCCGCGCACCCGGACTCCAGTCCAGGCGTATTCGGTCCAGACCTCATGGATCGCCGCTGGATTCCGGGTTCGCGGCTTCGCCGCGCCCCGGAATGACAGGGAACCCTTCGTCCGCGCCGCTCCGCGCCCGCTCGCGCAAGAAGGCGACGAAGGCCCGCAGCGGCGCCGGCAGGTGGTCGCGGCCGGCGTAGTAGAGAAACGGGCCGGAGAAGCTCTGCCACCAGTCGGCCAGCACCGGCACCAGCGTGCCGCGCGCGAGCGCCGGGGCGAGCGCCGCCTCGAAGCTCGTGATGACGCCGAGCCCGGCCTCGGCTGCGGCGATCTCCAGATCCATGACGGAGGCGACCAGCGGTCCCTTCGGGCTGATCCGCACCACCTCGCCGTCGCGCTCGAACTCCCAGGGCAGCGCGACGCCGCTCGGAAACCGGTGGCGGATGCAGGCGTGGGCGAGGAGGTCGCGCGGATGCCCCGGCACGCCGTGCTGCGCCAGGTACGACGGCGCCGCCGCGGCGGCGTAGCGTTGGCGGCGCGGGCCGATCGGCACCGCGATCATGTCCTGCTCGAGCCGCTCGTCGTAGCGCACCCCGGCATCGAAGCCGGCGGCCAGCACATCGATGAAGCTGTCCTCGGCGACCACCTCCAGGGTGACGCCCGGATGGCGCGCCAGGAACGCGCAGGCGATCGGCGGCAGCACCAGGCGGGCCACGATGGTCGGCACGTTGAGGCGCAGCGTCCCGGTCGGGCTGTCGCGCACGCTGTTGATCGCGTCGAGCGCCGCCGCGACCTCACCGAGCGCCGGGGCGAGCCGCTCCAGCAGGCGGGCGCCGGCTTCGGTCGGGGTGACGCTGCGGGTCGTCCGGTTGAGGAGCCGCACGCCGAGCCGCGCCTCCAGGCGCCGCACCGCCTCGCTCAGGCTCGACGGCGAGACGCCGCGCACCGCCGCGGCGCCGCGGAAGCTGCGGGCCCGCGCCACCGCCGCGAAGGCATCGAGATCGGCCAGATCCGCGTCGGCCATGATCCGCCCTTTGTTCTGATTTCCGCACAGCCCGTACCGACAATGGCGCGTTATCGAACAACGCGCCAGGGCCCATTCTCCTGCGCATCGGACCGGCCGCCCGGTCGCAGGACAGGAATGGAGAAACACGATGCAACAGCGTCAGCTCGGCCGCACCGGCCCCACCGTCTCGGCCCTCGGTCTCGGCTGCATGGGCATGTCGGCCCTCTACGGCCCGGCCGACCGGAACGAGAGCCTCGCCACGATCCACGCGGCGCTCGACGCCGGGATCACGCTCCTCGACACCGGCGACTTCTACGGCATGGGCCACAACGAGCTCCTGATCGCCGAGGCCCTGAAGGAGGTGCCGCGGGCAAATGTGCGGATCAGCGTGAAGTTCGGAGCGCAGCGGGGGCCGGACGGGGCGTGGCTCGGCTACGACGCGCGGCCGGCCGCCGTGAAGACGGCGCTCGCCTACACGCTGCAGCGCCTCGGCAACGACCATGTCGACATCTACCGCCCGGCCCGGCTCGATCCGGCCGTGCCGATCGAGGAGACGGTCGGCGCCATCGCGGATCTCGTGAAGGCCGGCTGGGTGCGCCATATCGGCCTGTCCGAGGTCGGCGCCGAGACGATCCGGCGCGCCGCCGCCGTGCATCCGATCAGCGACCTGCAGATCGAATACTCGCTGATCTCGCGCGGCATCGAGGACGCGATCCTCCCCGTCCTGCGCGAGCTCGGCATCGGCGTCACGGCCTACGGGGTGCTGTCGCGCGGCCTGATCAGCGGTCACTGGTCGAAGGAGACGGCGACGGCGGCGAACGATTTTCGCGCCCACAGCCCGCGCTTCCAGGGCGACAATGTCGACCGCAACCTCGCCCTCGTCGCGGCGCTCCGGCAGGTCGCGCAGGCGCGCGGCCTCAGCGTGGCGCAGGCGGCGATCGCCTGGGTGGCGGCGCAGGGGACCGACATCGTGCCGCTGGTGGGCGCGCGGCGGCGCGACCGCCTCGCCGAGGCGCTCGGCGGCCTCGACGTGCGGCTGACGGCCGACGATCTCGCGGCGATCGAACGCGCCGTGCCGAAGGGCGCCGCGTCGGGCGCCCGCTATGCCGAGTCGCAGATGGCGGTGCTCGACTCGGAGCGGTGATCGCCGAGCACGGGCCGGCAGCGCACGGAGAGGGAGGCGAATCCGAGCGACCGCTCGGCGTGTCATGCCTGCATCGCCGCGATCGAATACCGATATCGGCCTCCCATTATGTGTTTTTTCATCGCTCCGAAACGACATTGGGCGCAGCCGTGGCGCACCTCGCGCCCCGGTTGCGCCCTTGTTGCGTTCGTCGTCGCGGGCGTCCGGTCCGGCGAAGCGGACCGCGACGCACGCCGTCGATGCCTTCGACCGGAGTAGACCGATGTCGTTTCGCCTTCGCCTGACCCACAAGATCGCCGGTCTCGGCATCCTCGGGATCGTCGGTCTCGCCGTGGTCGGCGGCCTCTATCTGGTCGGAACGGCCGAGCAGTCGCGCTATCGGCTCGACGCGGCGACGGCCCGCACGCTCGATCGCGACGCGACCCGGGTCCTGGTCGATCTCCTGGAGCTGCGCCGGGCCGAGAAGGACTTCCTGCTCCGCAAGGACGCCCGCTACGCCGACCGGCACGCCGCATCGAGCCGCAAGGTCGCCGACGCGCTCGCGACCCTGCAGGCCGATGCCGGCAAGGCCGACGGCACGCTCGCGGCCGACATCGCGGCGGTGCGGGCCGGCTTCGACGTCTACGCAACGCAGTTCCGCACCCTCTCCGAGGCCCGCACCCGGCTCGGCCTCGACGAGAACTCCGGGCTGGAGGGCTCGCTGCGCAAGAGCGTACACGCGATCGAGCAGCAGGTGAGCCGGCTCGACGCGCCGCAGCTCCTCGTCACCATGCTGATGATGCGCCGGCACGAGAAGGATTTCATGCTGCGCGGCGAGGCCCGCTACGGCGCCGAGATGCAGAAGCGCGACGGCGAGTTCCGAGCGAAGCTCGCCGCCGCCGACATGCCGGATGCGGTCCGCGCCACCGTCACGACGGCGCTCGCCGCCTATCAGGCCGACTTTGCCGCCTGGATGGCCGAGGCGCAGCGGGTCGCCGCGGCCCAGAAGGCCGTGTCTGAGACGTTCGCCGCCATCGAGCCGCGGATCGATGCGATCCACACGGCGCTGGAGACCGCCCGCACGCGCAGCGAGGCCGCCGAGACGGCCGCGATCGACCGGACCTCGCATCTCCTGACGATCGTCATCCTCGTGGTCGTCGGCGCCGTCGCGATCCTCTCGCTGCTGATCGGGCGGTCGCTGTCGCGGCCCCTGACCGCGATGACGGCCGGCATGCAGCGCCTCGCCGGCGGCGACTTCGACGTCGCGCTGCCCGGCCTGTCACGCACCGACGAGGTCGGCGACATCGCCCGCGCCGTCGAGGTGTTCAAGGTGAAGGCGCAGGAGCGCTCGCGCCAGGAGGCGATGGCACAGGCCGAGCGGGAGCGCGCCGCCGCGGCGGCCCGCAAGGCCGACATGGTGCGGCTCGCCGACCACTTCGAGCAGGCCGTGGGGGGCATCATCGCCACCGTGTCGGCGGCGTCGACCGAACTGGAGGCGACGGCCGGCACCTTGACCCGGACAGCCGACGCGACCCAGCAGATGTCGACCAGCGTCAGCGCCGCGTCGGAGGAGGCGTCGGCCAACGTGCAGGCGGTCGCCGCCGCGGCCGACGAGCTGACCGCCTCGGTCGGCGAGATCGGCCGCCAGGTGCAGACGTCGAGCCGCATCGCCGAATCCGCCGTGACGGAGGCGACCCGCACCGACGCGCGGGTGGGCGAGCTGGCGGACGCGGCCGGCCGTATCGGCGACGTCGTCAAGCTGATCACGGCGATCGCGGAGCAGACCAATCTGCTCGCCCTGAACGCCACCATCGAGGCGGCCCGCGCCGGTGAAGCGGGCCGTGGCTTCGCCGTGGTCGCCTCCGAGGTGAAGGCGCTCGCCGCCCAGACCGCCAAGGCGACCGACGAGATCGCCGCCCAGGTCGGCGGCATGCAGTCGGCGACGACCGAGTCGGTCTCCGCCATCAAGGCGATCGGTGGCACCATCGGGCAGATCGCCGAGGTCGCCGCGGCGATCGCGGCGGCCGTCGAGGAGCAGAACGCCGCGACCACCGAGATCTCGCGCAACATCCAGCACGCCGCCGCCGGGGCCGCCGAGGTGTCGTCGACCATCGTCCAGGTGAAGCGCGGCGCCGAGGAGACCGGGGCCGCCTCGGGCGAGGTGCTGCAGGCGGCGAGCCGGCTCGCCCGCGAGAGCAGCCGGCTGCGGCAGGAGGTCGACACCTTCCTGGCGACGGTGCGGGCGGCGTGACCCGCTCAATGCGGCCCGAAAGCTTAGACACTCTTTAAATGGTTCGGGCCATAACGGGCCCGCAATCAGTCCTGTGCCGCGGGGGCCGGGCTGCCGGCACGTGCCGGCACGTGCGGTCCGGAGGCGGGTCCCGGAAGTCCCTTTCGATGTCTCTGACCATCTCGCGCCGGGTCGGCGCGCTCGTGCTGCTCGCCGTTCTCGCCTGCCTCGCCATCATGGTGGTCCAGCTGCTCGCCTTGCGCAGCTCACTCGAGCAGGAGCGGCGCGCCGCCGTCATGGCGCAGGTCCAGGCCGCCGTCGCCATCGTCCGCGACTACGCGGCCAAGGCCGAGAAGGGTCAGCTCCCGCAAGCCGAAGCACAGGAGCGCGCCAAGACGGCGCTGCGCGCCATCCGGTTCGGGCAGGACGACTACGTCTTCGTCTACGACACCCACGGCATGACCCTGGTGCTCGGGCCGCGCGCCCAGCTGGAGGGCACGAACCGCATCGACAACAAGGATCCGAAGGGCGTCTACACGGTGCGCGGGTTGATCGCCGCGGCCCAGCGCGGCGGCGACTTCGTGGCCTACGAAGCACCTCGCTCCGGCAGCTCCGAACCCGCCCCGAAGATCGGCTTTGCCGCAATGGGGCCGTGGAGCTGGGTGGTCGGCACCGGTGTCTACACCGACGATCTCGATCGGGTCTTCTGGGCCTCGGCCCGCACGACGCTGCTGTGGGTGGCGGGGCTGCTCGCCGTCCTCTGCGTCGTCGCCGTGACGCTCGCCCGCGGTCTGGTGCGGCCCGTGAAGGCGATGACGGCGGCCATGGAGGAGCTCGCGGCGGGCAAGCTCGATGCCGAGATCCCGGGCGTCGGCCGCAAGGACGAGGTCGGCGCGATGGCCGACGCCGTCGCCGTGTTCAAGAGCAACGCGATCGAGCGCCGGCGGCTCGAAGCCGAGCAGCACGAGGCGGAGGCCCGAGCCGCGGCGCAGCGCAAGGCCGACATGGTGCGGCTCGCCGATCAGTTCGAGCAGGCGGTCGGCGGCATCATCGCGACCGTCTCGTCGGCGGCCACTGAGCTGGAGGCGACCGCCACCACGCTCACCCGCACGGCGGACCAGACGCAACAGAAGTCCGCCACCGTCAGCGCCGCCTCCGAGGAGGCCTCGACCAACGTCCAGGCCGTGGCGGCGGCGACCAACGAGATGACCTCGTCGATCGGCGAGATCGCGCGCCAGGTGCAGACCTCGAGCCGTATCGCCGACGCCGCGGTGAGCCAGGCGGCGAAGACCGATGCCCGTGTCGGCGAGCTGTCGGTCGCCGCCCAGCGCATCGGTGATGTCGTCAAGCTGATCACCGACATCGCCGAGCAGACCAACCTGCTGGCCCTCAACGCCACCATCG
>NZ_JBEOMB010000095.1:0-31588 GCF_046000175.1 Rhodoplanes sp. SY1 | reverse complement strand
GCCGCAGCGCCGCCGGCGGCCCGTGACGGTGCCGAACTCGTGGCCGCGATCGCCGATCAGCCGGCCGATCTCGTTGTCCTGCTCGGTCGGGAACGGGCCGGCGCCGACCCGCGTCGTGTAGGCCTTGCAGATGCCGAGCACGTAGCCGACCGCCGACGGGCCGAGGCCCGAGCCGGTCGCCGCCTGCCCCGCCACCGTGTTGGACGAGGTGACGAACGGATAGGTGCCGTGATCGATGTCGAGCAGCGCGCCCTGCGCGCCCTCGAACAGGATTCTTTTCCCCTCGCGGCGCACCTGGTCGAGCAGCACCCACACCGAATCCATGTAGGGCAGCACTTTCGGCGCGACGGCCGCGAGCTCGTCGTAGAGCGCCTTCGGGTCGTACTCGGGCAGCCCGAGGCCGCGCCGCAGCGCGTTGTGGTGCACCAAGAGCCGCTCGATCTTCGGGGTGAGCGACTCGAGGTCGGCCAGATCCATCAGGCGGATGGCGCGCCGCCCCACCTTGTCCTCGTAGGCCGGGCCGATGCCGCGCTTGGTCGTGCCGAGCCGCGTCTGGGCGCTCGCCGCCGCCTCGCGGTTGGCGTCGAGCTCCTGGTGCAGCGACAGGATGAGCGAGGTGTTCTCGGCGATCCGCAGCGTCTCGGGCGTGAGGCCGACACCCTGCCCGTTCAGCCGGTCGATCTCCTCGACGAGGGCGCGCGGATCCAGCACCACGCCGTTGCCGATCACCGACAGTTTTCCGCGCACCACGCCCGACGGCAGCAGCGACATCTTGTAGGTGGTGCCGTCGATGACGAGCGTGTGGCCGGCATTGTGGCCGCCCTGGAACCGCACCACGACGTCCGCCTGCTCGGAGAGCCAGTCGACGATCTTGCCCTTGCCTTCGTCGCCCCACTGGGAACCGACGACCACGACGTTCGCCATGTCAGCCTTCTGTCTTTCGGGCCGGGCCGCCGCCGTCCCGGGTTCGGGGCGCGCGGCCGCGGCGTGTTGTCCGCCCCCTGGGCGATGGTGCGCCCGGCGAGGCCGGGCCGAGATCGAGGTCGACGGCGGGCAGGAGCGCCCCCCTCCGTCATGGCCGGGCTCGTCCCGGCCATCCACGTCCTTGCGGCCGAGCGGCTTTAGGCACGCGGACGATCCGGCCCCCGTGCCGGACCCGAAAGGTCGGCAAGCGGCCGGCGGCGAGAAAAACGCTGTCGCGGGAACCGACGGGGGACGGCCGCGGGAGGGCCGGGTCACCCCTCCGACCGAATTCTCTAGAAGAATCCAGCCGCCGGCGCGAGTCCGAACCGCCGTGCCGCGGTGTAGCGCGCCGCGGCGGGGAGGTCGAGAGGGCGGCGCGGGGGGCGGATGGGCGTGGGGAGCAGTGCGGTGGGCGCCACCAATTCAGATGCGATATCAGAGTATTCTGATGTACGGCGCTATTGTCTGCGCGACTCGCGCATATTCGGCCTCTCTAAGAACCTGGTCTTTCCGCCAACCAATTTCTTGAACATCAACAGCATCGCCATACGCTCCAGTAACGGCTTCGGAAGCTATAATTACTTGTGAATTTGGAGGCATCTGCGTAAGCAAAAAATTCATCATCTTTGGGAGATGGCGTCGATCTTGTCCCTGCTGATTTGGCGCATCGATTACAATTGGACAATATGCGCTGCTTCCGTACTCATGCACAACATGAAGGAAAGCGTAATAATAAGCCGCCAAGGCTCGCGGCCCCTCGCTGCCTCGTCCCATATTTACCCCAGCAATGCTCTTCTTATCTGACAGACGTACATCAAGATTTTCTGCAGATGCGATTAGAGACCGAACGAACAGCCCCTCGATGGCGCGCTTTCGGTCGCGACTGATCGCAGCCTTCATCCTTATCTCGCAGTCTTCGATCAGTCGCCGAATTTCTCCGCATCTCGAATCAAGCGATCCAAGCTGTTCCTGAAGCACCCTAACCGCTTCATTCCTTCCCTCCGCTTTAATTACATCCTTGAAAGTTACCTGCTGATGGCGTATTGCAAGGACAGCTTGTACATCGTTAATTACCGCACCAATTCGATCCAGCGCTCGCCTTTGTTCGGCGATCCGCGCCGATACAGAACTTACTTGGGCTCGCCCTGATTCCAACGCCAGCAAGAGTTCACTCTCATCGGCCTTGAGATCAAATTGATCCGCGATGTGATTATTATAATGCTGCCCGCACATGGGGCATTCAACGTCAGGAGGATGACCAATCGAAGCCGAGAATGTCTCGCTGACTTCCCTCAACCCAGCATCGATGACCGCAACGTGATCTTGCCATAATTGATGCTCCTCATTTAATCGGGCGAGTTCGGTTCGGTAATAGGCCTGTTCACGATGCAGAATTTGCGACTCGGCTACAAGCTGGTCGGTTTCCTTTGTAAACGCGGCTAAATCAAACGTGAGCACCGCGCCCTGCATCCTGTTGCGAAACTGCTCTAATGCTTGCGCCACAGCCCGCTGTTCGGCACCGATCCCGACGAGAGAGACGGATGCCCGATCGCGCTCTGCTTTTGCCTTATAGTATTCATTCGCCTTCAAACCGCTATGATATTCGGACAACGCCTTTGCCGACCCAGGAAACATTCCGAAGTCTTTGAAAGAGTCCCACGGCTTCTGCCAGCCTCTATCCTGATCAACATAGAACGGAGCAAAGAGATAGGATGGCGGAGGCGTTCTAATTTGATCCTTCTTATCGGCAAGCACAAGCCTGAAGTCGAACAGCTCCGCGTAAAATGGCGAAAGTTCAGCAACAACATGATTCGTTGATATGAGACGATTGCCCTTTCGATCGAACACGGAGTACGTGCCATCAACCTTCAGTGCCGCATACTCATCACCGTCAATAGAGAACTCGAGAAGAGAGGTTACTTCCGCGCTTTGCCAAGGCTTATCCACTTTATGAGGTTTAGCACCAAGTGTCTCATACAGACTTTTCAGAATGGCCGACTTTCCGAACCCGTTTCCTGCTACCAATAATGTCTGCGGCTTCTTGAATTCGATTTGCAATCCGCGCCGCTCTTTGCGAGACAGCAGGGACAGTCGTGAAAACTTCATGCTCTGCCGCATTTCGCCTCTCCCGCAAATTCTTTAGGCGAGGCTCTTCTTCGGCATCGGGCGGGCATCCCATCTCTTCTTCAACCATTAGGAATGCAAAGAACCCACTGTCAAGGCGGATCGGCCTCCATCAAGGGTAGCCCGGATCGAGCGCAGCAAATTCCGGGGCTCCTCTCGTCCGGGCCTGCGCCGAAGATCCCGGGTTTCGCTGCGCTCGACCCGGGCTATGGCGCTGCGGCCATTCTCACGCCGCTGCGGCCAAGAGCGTGTCGGGATCGTCGGCGGCGACGGCGGTGCGCGACAGCACCGCGAGGTGCGGGGTCGCGGCCTTGTCGCCGAGGACGGCGATGCGGCCGGGGGCGTTGTCGCCGAGGTCGCGGATATCGAGGAATTTCGTCACCGCGCTGCCGACCGCCACCGCGACCGCGTGCGGCGGCGTTCCGATCGGATTGCCCCTATATCGGTTTTGATATAAACAGGATCATGCGGTTCAAGCCGGTCGCATTCGTCGGCGACTCGCTCGCCCGGCTGCGGGACTTTCCCGACGGCGCACGGCGGGCCGCCGGCTATCAGCTCGACCGGGTCCAGCACGGCCTCGACCCGGACGATTGGAAGCCGATGGCCTCGATCGGCCCCGGGGTGCGCGAAATCCGCATTCGGGAGCGCGCCGGCGCGTTCCGGGTGATCTATGTCGCGACCTTCGCGGACCGCATCGTCGTCCTGCACGCCTTCCAGAAAAAGACCCGGCAGACCGACACCAGAGACATCGACCTCGCGGCTCGGCGGCTGCGCGACCTCCGGAGGCCCTGACATGGACTCGCGAAACGAGATGGATGCCCAAGACTTCGAGAGCGTTTGGGATGCCCTCGAGGACACGGCCGCCCAGGCGGCCAACATGCGGGCGCGCTCGGCCTTGATGATCGCGCTGCGCGGCCGGGTCGAGGCGTGGGGCGTCGCCCAGGCCGAGGCGGCGCGGCGGCTCGGGCTCACCCAGCCGCGGCTCAACGATCTTCTGCGCGGACGGGTGGAGAAGTTCAGCCTCGACGCCCTGGTCAATCTCGCCGTGCCGGCCGGCCTCTCGGTCAGAATCGAGATCGACGCCGCGGCGTGAGCGAGCGCAGCCCGTAGGATGGGTGGAGCCGAAGGCGATACCCATCACTTTCCCTGCAACGTCGCTCGATGGGTATCGCTTCGCTCCACCCATCCTACGAGAAATCCGGGAATCGTCTCGTCCGGGCATCCGCCAAAGGATCCCGGGTTTCGCTGCGCTCACCCCGGGCTACGGCGCTGCGGCCATCCTCACGCCGCTGCGGCCAGGACCGTGTCGGGATCGTCGGCGGCGACGATGGTGGCGGTGCGCGATAGCACCGCGGGTGAGGGGTCGCGGCCTTGTCGCCGAGGACGGCGATGCGGCCGGGGGCGTTGTCGCCGAGGTCGCGGATGTCGAGGACTTTCGTCACCGCGCCGCCGACCGCCACCGCGTGCGGTGGCACCAGCTCGAACAGGGCGAGGCGGCCGGCCCTCTCGACGACGGCGTCGAACGTCCAGTCCTCCGAGGCGCCGCGGACCACCCGGCTGCGGGCGACCATGGCCGCCCCGAACAGCGTGTCGAGCCGATCCAAGAACATCGCCCGGTGGTCGGCGTGCGGCACGCTCACGAGCTGCAGCCCAACGGATGGGTGAAGCTATACCCAACGACTCCCGGACGCGGCCGGATGATGGGTATCGCTTCGCTCCACCCATCCTACGAGCTGTCCATCCTGCACGGCCAGATGCAACCGGCGATATTGAAATGCCGGTCCGACTCCGGGCAGATCGCCTTCCGACCTGTCATTTCGAGCCGCTCGAACCAGCGCCTCCGTGGAACGCCGACACCTCGTCGGCGGTCAGCTTGCCGTCGCCGTTCGCGTCCATGGCCTTGAACATGCGCGCATGCACGGCCTGGAACTCGTCGAGAGAGACGGTGCCGTCGCCGTTCGCGTCCATCATGACGACCATCATCCGGGTCATGCCGGGCCGCATCATGCCACGGCCCATCATCCCCGCGCCCATCATGCCCATCCCCATGGGACCTCCGCTCGGTCCGGCCTGTCCCATCATGCCCGGCATCATGCCGCCGCCGCTCGGCCCCGACTGCGACGTCCCGCCCGCGCCAGGCATGTTCGACCCGGCCGGCTGGGCTGCGACGGCCGCGATGCCGAGAACCGAGGCCGCGGCCAGTACGGAAACGGTGATCAGCGTCTTCATCGATGAACTCCTGTTGTCTCGATGCTCGTCTTCCATATGCCCGGGGTCACGACGGTGTTCCGATCGTCCAGCCCGTAGGATGGGTGTCGCGTTCGGCTCCAATTATCCTACAGGTTGCGCCGCCTCGGCGCCTCCTTGACTTTATTCCTATCTACCGCTACACACGGCCCCGTCCTGCCCGTCGAAGGGCGTCGACCGGCGACGTCGGGCGATGGGGCAGGCCGGCGACGTGCGGTTTTTGCGCTCCGGGGCACCGGGCGCGGAAAAACGCACCAAGGGCGGGGCGGACCCGCCGGAAAAGCCGGACGCCGGAGCAACGGTAAAACCGCCGGCGCATGTGGCGCCCGCGCGCCCGGCCGCGTCAGCCGGGCTCCCGGGCGGCTCGGGAGTGCGCCGCCGGGCCGGAGCATGATCCCGAAAAGTGGTCTCCGGTTTTCGGAAAGATCATGCTCCCGCCATGACCTTTGGGACTTCGACACCCCGAGGGACCCGGAGCGTCCGCAGAGCGCGACGCCGGACCGCCGCCGTCGTGGTTGCGACGCCCGCGATTACGAGCCCGAGACCGCAGAGACGCCACCAGCGGAGCGCCGACAGGCGTCGCGCATCGTTCGCCGCGATGCGCGCCACGCCCTCGCGAGAGGGCGCCACAACGGACGCGCCTCTCGGCGCTCCGCTCCCCTCGGTTTCTTGGGCCGAGGGCACGGGTCATGGGTAAAGCCCGGGCGCGAGACGCGCGTCGCGGAGGGATCGGGCGTGCCCGGCGGCTCAGCGCATCTCCATCGCGGCGGGCGCGTGGCCATGCGCATGGAGGTGTGCGTGGGCATGCGCGAGGCCGACATTCTCGCCGCAGTCGGGCGAGCAGTAGTGGTGGCCGCGGGTGTCGAAGAAGACCGGGGCGGCGACCGGGGTGCCGCAGGTGCGGCAGGTGGTGTCGTGCCGACGGCGGGTGTCGAGCCGATGGTCGTCTTGGCGCATGGCGTTTCCCCTTCCCGGTTTTTCACGAGCGCCACAGTGGCCGGAGAGGCCTCTCGAGAAGCGTCCGGGGCGGCGCTGCCGTCACGCGGCTGTCACGCCACGGGACGGATTGGGCACAATGTGCCACAATCAGTATACCGCCACTAATTAAATTTCCTGAATAGCGGCTTCACGGCGCCTTATGTTGCGCATGCGTGACAGTCCTGTCACGGCCCCGCGCCGCGCCGGCGCCGAACCGACGCGACTGACCGAGCCCGGCGCGCCCGACGGCGCGCCTCGCCGGTCGCTCAGCGCGGCGGCGGTTGCGGCGACGGATCGCGGAAGCACTCCTGCTTCTTCGGGTTCCAGTAGGGCCGGTCGGGCGGGCAGACGCAGCGCCCCGCGGAGGGGTTCCAGCGGCGGCCGCCCGAGCAGGTCGGCGGCGGTGCCGGGGCCGGCCGATAGCAGCCGCCGCGTGCCGCGTTCCATACCGCACCGCTGGCGCAGACGCAGCGCCGCTGCACCGGATCCCAGTGCCGCCCGCCCGTGCAGACGCGCGGCACGCTGCCGCCGTCGCCGAGGCCGGGCGGACGCGCGGCCGCCGGCCCGGACAGACCGAGCAGCAGCACGACGACCGACGCCACGAGGATCGCCGCGGCGGCGATCCCGGCGCGCCGCCACATCGGCCGGCACGGCCGGCGCATCGAGAGCTTCACGGAGAGATCGGCGGCACAGCGGACGAGGGCGCGCATGGGCACCTCCTGCGGAGAACCGCGGTGGCCGCCGGGCCTTGCTGCTCCGCCGGCGAACCGGGTCGCGGCGTATCAGGGTTCCGGCTCGCACCCGTGCCGGCGCGCCGCATTGACCCGGGTCAAGATCCGCCGACGGCCGCAGCGGCGCCGCGACGGCGGCGCGCCGGGTCAGCCCCCGAAGGCGGCGAGCGCGGCGGCGAGCTCGGGGTGTTTGGCGGCGCGCTCCGCCACCGGCACGCCGGCCGCGATCGCGTCCCAGGCCTGGCGCAGGCTCTTCGCCCCCGCCGTCGGCCCCATCGGATGGCCGAACACGCCGCGCCCCGGCACGAAGCCGAAATCGACGCCGCCGACCTTCGCAAAAACCCGCTCGAGCGTCGCGGCCGAGTCGCTGCCGCCCGGCACCGGCAGGCTCGGCAGGATATCGCCCATCGGCTCCAGGCAGGCGCGGATGCAGTCCTGCACCTCGGCCTCCGGCGTCATCATGCGCGGCCCGAAGCCCGGCATGATCACGGCGTCGAAGCCGGCGAGGCGCTGCAGCCGCGTCGGCACGCGCGAATGGATGCCGTACCAGGGCAGCCGCGCGAACGACGCGACGAAGGGGAAATGCGCGATCAGCGGCACGCTCGCATGGGCGCGCAGCATCCGCACCGCCGACAGCCCGACCGGCATGGCGTTGACCAGCACGGCGCCGGCGCCGCGCGCCACCGCGAGATCGTGCAGCGGGATCAGCCGGTCGACCTCGTCGGTGATGTTGGCGAGATAGATCTTCGGCTCGCCCGTCTCCTCGCTCGCCTTTCGCGCGGCCTCGCCGAGGAGCGCGGCGCGCTCGCCGAGCGGACACCACGGCGCGTCGGCCAGCATCTCGTCGTCCTTGGCGATGTCGAGCCCGCCCGCCATCGCCTGGTAGCCGATCTCGGCGAAGGGTTCGGCCGGCAGGCCGATGTTCGGCTTGATGACGCCGAAGAAGATCGGCCGGTCGTAGGCGCGCAGCAGATCACGAAGCCCCGCGATGCCGAAGCGCGGCCCCGCGAAGGCTTCGAGGAACGACGCCGGAAAGCGGATGTCGAGGAGCCGGATCAGCGGGATTTTCGGGACGAAGAACACGCCCTCCCCGCACACGGCGGAGAGCAGGTTGGGCAGCCGCGGCCCGAAATTGCCGTGCGGATGCGCGAGCGTCACCCGCACATGATGCACGTCGGTGGCAGAGACGCCGTCCACCGGCACGCTGAAGTTCTCACGCGGCGTCGCGTCCAGCTCCACCACCTTGGCCGCGAAGCGCGGCCGAAAATCCTCGTCGAACCCGACGCGGCGCCACTGCGCCGTCGACTGCTCGCTCGCCAGATGCGCAGCCGCCTCGCGCGGGTCGCCGGCGCATTCGAAGGCGAAGTCGAGCTCGAGATACGCCTCCGGATCGAGGTCCTGCCGGCGCGCGAAGAAGCCTGCGATGTCGTCCGTGTTCACTCACGCCTCCAAGACTTGTCAGTACTCAAGACTTGTCCGCGCCCAAGACTTGCAGCTCGATCGTCCGCCGCTCGCGCGGTCCGTCGAGCTCGACGAAGAAGATCGCCTGCCAGTCGCCCAGCACCATCCGTCCGTCGGCGACCGGGATGCTCTCGGTCGAGCTCATGAACAGGCCGACGAGATGCGAGTGGGCGTTGTCGCGGCCGTCGACCGTGTCGAGATTGTGCAAGTAGTCGCCGTCGCGCGGCACCAGGCGTTTCAGGAACGTCACCATGTCGCGCTGGAGCCGCTCCTCGCGCTCGTTGACGTTCAGCCGCGCCGTGGTGTGGAGCGTCGTCACGGTGAGCAGGCCGTCGGCGACGCCGGTGCCGGCGAGCCAGTCGCGCACCTGCGGCGTGAGGTCGATGATCTCGATCGGCGCCGTGGTGGCGATCGTGATCCTGTGCCTGAGAATTCGCATGGGCCCGTTCCGTGCGGCTGCGCCCGATAAGCCGGGCTGCGGGCCGAAGACCCGGGGCGCAATCCCCGAGCCTCCCTGTCTATCGCGCTCGACACCGGGTGGCAAACCGGTTCGGTCCGTCCGGGCGCACGGCCGGATGGGTTGCGCCGGCTCGCGCCCGCGGCGTCCGCCGCGCGCGGCCTCAGCCGGCCTTCAGAACGCTCACCAGGACGGCTGCGAAGATCGCGCTGGTGATGACGCCCGAGATGCTGGCGCCGAGCGCATGCGGCAGCACGATGGCGTTCTTGTTCGCCTCCGTCACCACCTTCTGGGCCACCTTGGCGGTGGTCGGCACGCAGGAGACGGCGGCGATGCCGATCACCGGATTGTACTTGCCGCCCGACAGCCAATACAGCACGTAGCCGCCGGCGAGGCCGCCGAGCGCCGAGAAGGTGAGCGCGACGATGCCGAGCACCAGCAGGATCAGCACCTTGGGATTGAGGATGGTGCTCGCCTCGCACAGAACGCCGAGCACCAGCCCGAGGAAGAAGGTCGCACCGTAGAGAATTTGATTGGAGAACAGGTCGTAGAAATACGAGAGCCCGCTCTCGCGCACGATGACGCCGAGGAACAGCGACAGGAACAGCGGCGCGGCGACCGGAAAGAGCAGCGACAGGAGCAGGCAGGCGACCACGGCGAAGACCATCTTCTCGCTCGCCGTGATCGGCCGCCTGGTGTCGGGCGGCATCGCGATGGCGCGCAGGCGCTTCGGGACCAGCAGCTTTATGAGATACGGATAGCCGCCATAGGTGAGGCCGAGATACAGATAGCCGACCACGGTGATGGGCACGAAGATCTCGGGTGCGAGAATGAGCGAGGTGAACAGCACCATCGGGCCGTCGGCGCCGCCGATGGTCGCCGTCGCAGCGGCTTGCTTGTCGGTCAAACCCATCAGCACGCCGAGCGGAAAGACGACCAGGGTGCCGAGCTCGCCACAGACGGCGAGGAACATCGACCGGAACGGCCGCTGCATCACGTAGCCGACGTCGAGCAGCGTGCCGATGCCGAGGAACACCAGGCAGGCGATCAGGCCGTTGGAGAACGCGAAGGTGTAGATCGGCTGCAGCCAGTCGACCTGCAGCTGGGCCATCACCTCGTCGGTGCCGGAGGCGAGCGGATCGAGGAACAGCGTGCCGGTCTTGCCGCCCGGCAGGAACAGCACGGCGGCGTTGACGGTCGCCATGCCGAGTCCCATCGGGATCATCAGCAGTGCCTCGAGGACGCCCTTCTGGCCGAGATAGATCAACAGCACGCCGAGCGCCATCAAGGCGATGCGGCCGATCAGGATGCTGGGTTCCGCCTGCACGAGCGTGGCGATGCCCTGGAACAGGTCGAGAAAGGCGATATCGGGCATGCCGGTGCGCTCTGCTGGACTCGGACGGGTTGCGTGGAGCGGGGGCCCGCGGTGCGGGCTCGTGTCAGCGGCGCGGGCTGTGCCCGCCGTGATGGCGCGCGCGGACCTCGCTGATCCAGTTCGCGCTGCGCGTCTGCTCCGCGAGATAGACGATGCGGTGCGGAGTCGACACCACATGGCCGGCGGCGGCGATCACGGCGGCGACGATGTCCGATTCCTCCTCGCCCACCGGTTTCGGCATCGGTACGGTCAGCTGCGGCGCGACGACCGGCGCCTTCGGCCGGGAGCGAGCCAGCACGAGCACGATCCCACGGATGATGACGGCGCAGATCGCCGCCAGCACGGCCATCAGCACGAACGAGAACAGCCCCTTGCCGAGCGCCGAGAGGGCGAGGTGTGCCATGAGCATGCTCCGTCGCAGGCCGCGCGTGCGCCGATGCACATGCAGCCGAGTCCCGTTTCGCGGTTGCGATTCTCCTTGAGTGTGCGATGCGTCAGGCCGCGCGGCAACCCCTTTTACGGACGCCGCTGACGAGAGCGTGACACCGGGCTGGACATTCCGATCGCCCGGCGACGCGAGAGGGCCCCCTCGCGTCGCGAGAGGGCCCGCAGTCGTGCGACCGGTCGTCGCGGCCGTTCAGTGGGCCGTCGCGCCGGCGGCGCCGAAGCCGGTCTGGGCCCGGACATACTGGTCCTCGAACGCCGCCTTCTCGGCCGCGGCCTGGCGGCTGCGATCGAGCTTGGAAACGACGATCGTCACCAGGAAGGCGAGCGGCATCGAGAACAGCGCCGGCTGGTCGTAGGGCACGATCGGCTTGGCGAAGCCGAGCACCTGCACCCAGACGAGCTTGGACAGCACCACCAGCACCACGGCGCAGACGAGCCCGGTGTAGCCGCCGATCACGGCGCCGCGCGTCGTCAGTCCCCGCCAGTACATCGACAGGATCAGGACGGGGAAGTTCGCCGAGGCGGCGATGCCGAAGGCGAGGCCGACCATGAAGGCGACGTTCATCTTCTCGAACAGGATGCCGAGCGTGATGGCGACGAGGCCGAGCCCGATCGAGGCGAACTTGGAGATCCGCAGCTCCGCCTGCTCGGTCGCCTTGCCCTTCATGATCACGCGAGCGTAGAGGTCGTGGCCGATCGCCGAGGCGCCGGCGAGCGCCAGGCCCGACACCACGGCCAGGATGGTGGCGAAGGCCACCGCCGCCAGGAAGCCGAGCAGCAGATCGCCGCCGACCGCGCTGGCGAGGTGCATCACCACCATGTTGCCGCCGCCGATGATCTTGCCGCCGATCTGCCCGCCCTCGAAGAAGTCCGGGTTGGTGCCGACGATGACGATGGCGCAGAGCCCCATCAGGAAGATCACGTTGAAGAAGTAGCCGACGAAGCCGGATGCATAGAGCACCGATTTCCGCGCCGCCTTGGCATCGGAGACGGTGAAGAACCGCATGAGGATGTGCGGCAGGCCGGCGGTGCCGAACATCAGGCCGATGCCGAGCGACACGGCGTTGACCGGATCGGCGAGCAGCGCGCCGGGCTGGAACAGCTTGAAGCCGAGCTTGTGGACCGCCGTCGCCTCGTTCACCACGGTGGCGTAGCTGAAGCCGAAGCGGCTCATCGCCAGCACCATCACGAGGGTGCCGCCGACGAGCAGCATGCACGCCTTGATGATCTGCACCCAGGTCGTGGCGACCATGCCGCCGAAGGTGACGTAGATCATCATCAGGCCGCCGACGATGAACAGCGCGTAGACGTAGTCGAGACCGAACAGCAGCTTGATCAGCTGGCCGGCGCCGACCATCTGGGCGACCAGGTAGAAGCACACGACAGTGAGCGACGACACCGCCGCCATGGTGCGCACCCGGCCCTGGTCGAGCCGATAGGACGTGATGTCGGCGAACGTGTAGCGGCCGAGATTGCGCAGCCGCTCGGCCATCAGGAACAGGATGATCGGCCAGCCGACGAAGAAGGCGATCATGTAGATGTAGCCGTCGTAGCCGGTCGTGTAGACCATGGCCGTGAGGCCCAGGAGCGTCGCGGCCGACATGTAGTCGCCGGCGATCGCGAGGCCGTTCTGCAGGCCCGTGATGCCGCCGCCCGCCGTGTAGAAATGCGCGGCCGAGCGGGTCCGCTTGGCGGCCCAGTAGGTGATGCCGAGCGTCAGGCTGACGAAAGCGACGAACATGGCGATGGCGTGCCAGTTGGTCGCCTGCTTGGCGGCGCCGTCGAGCGCCGGGCCGGCGGCGAGCGCCGGGTCGGCGAGCAGCACCGCGAGAGCGCCGAGGGTCGCGCCGACACCGAAGCGCGCAGTGTTCCGGGTCATGGACATGCGGATCATCGGCGTGCTCCTCCCGAAGCCTCGCGGGGCCGCTCTTGAACGACTGCGACGACCGTCTCGGCGGCGAGCGCCTCCTTGGCGGTCGCCTCGCGGTTCGCGACCAGCTCGGCCGCCACCGCATCCTGCACCACCTCGCTGGTGAGCGCGTCGTAGGTGGTGTTCGCCTTGCTCACATAGAGCGCGGTGAGCAGCCAGAAGAAGACGAACTGGAACAGCCCGGCCGCGATGCCGACCGAGAGCGTCGAGCCCGGAGCGACCCGGCTGCCGATCACGCCGGGCGCGAACGCGATGGTCAGCACCAGGGCGTAGAACCCCACGAGGACGATACTCGCCAGCGTCCAGGCGAGCCGGCCGCGGCTCTCGACGAGCTGCCGAAACTTGGGATTGGCGCGGATGCGCGCATAGACGGCCTCACTCATGGCGGTCCCTCCTCCTCATGGCGTCCTCGTTGCACTCGTGACTCACGACGTTTCCCCTTCGGCCCGTTGCGGGCCGCCGTCCCGGACCGACATGCCTGAACCGACATGCGATCCGTGCCGACATGCGACACCGCAGCCATGACGTGGTCGCGGCTGGGCGTGTCGGCTCTGGTCCGGGGCGTCGGCGTCGACGATCTGATCACGTCGCCCGTCTGGTCCCGGAAGTGTTCTTTCGGCAGCGGGCGGAGCCGCACCGGCGGTCCGCGTGTCCGGCCGACCGGGCCGGCAGTCCAATGCGAGCGTGTCGACAAGCAATGGTCGCGATCGGATCAGATCGCGACCGCACCCGCTTTGCGTTTTGTCATGAGAGGACGAGGATGGATGCAGACTTTCGCAGGGGGCGCGGCGCCACTTGTTGCGAACACCGGCACAAGCGGACCGCAACGACCCGTCTACGTCGTTGCGCACGCACAAAAAAACGGGCCCGCAGAGCGGGCCCGTCGGCATTGCGTCGGTGCGGACGAGATCAGAACCGCAGGGCGCGGGCCTGCTGAACGTTCTGGATCTTGCCGACCTTGTCGAGGAGATCGGCCGGGACCTCACCGTCGACCTCGACCAGTGCGATGGCGTTGCCGCCGGGTGCGTCACGGCCCAGCGCGAAGGTCGCGATGTTGATGCCGGCCTCGCCGAGCAGCGAGGCGAAGCGGCCGATAAAGCCGGGCGCGTCGTCGTTGGTCACGTAGAGCATCGACTTGCCGAACTCCGCGTCCATCCGGATGCCCTTGATGTTGACGATGCGCGGGCGGCCGTCGGCGAACACGGTGCCCGACACGGAGCGGGTGCGCCGCTCGGTCTCGACCGTGACCGTGATCAGGCTCTCGAAGTCGCCCTCGTGCTCGCGGGTGACCTCCTCGACCACGATGCCGCGCTCCTTGGCCATCACGGGGGCCGAGACGAAGTTCACGTCCTGGAGCATCGGGCGCAGGAGCCCGGCGATCGCCGCCGAGGTCAGCGCCTTGGTGTTCATGGTCGCCACCTCGCCCTCGTAGGTGATCTGCACCTTGGTGAGGCCGGTCTCGGTGAGCTGGCCGGCGAACGAGCCGAGCTTCTCGGCGAGCTCCACCATCGGCTTCAGGCGCGGCGCCTCCTCGGCCGTGATGCTCGGGAAGTTCACGGCGTTGGAGATCGCGCCCTGGAGCAGGTAGTCGGACATCTGCTCGGCGACCTGCAGGGCGACGTTCTCCTGCGCCTCGGTCGTCGAGGCGCCGAGATGCGGCGTGCAGATCACGTTCGGATGGCCGAACAGGACGTTCGCGGTCGCCGGCTCCTCGGTGAACACGTCGAAGGCGGCACCGGCGACGTGGCCGGAATCGAGGGCGGCGCGCAGGGCCGCCTCGTCGACGAGACCGCCGCGGGCGCAGTTGACGATGCGCACGCCCTTCTTCATCGCGGCGATGGCCTCGGCCGAGATGATGTTCTTCGTCTTCTCGGTGAGCGGCGTGTGCAGGGTGATGAAGTCGGCGCGGCGGAACAGCTCCGGCAGCTCGACCTTCTCGACGCCGATCGCCACGGCGCGCTCCGGCGACAGGAACGGATCGAAGGCGATCACCTTCATCTTCAGGCCGTGGGCGCGGTCGGCGACGATCGAGCCGATGTTGCCGCAGCCGATCACACCGAGCGTCTTGCCGGTGATCTCGACGCCCATGAAGCGGTTCTTCTCCCACTTGCCGGCCTGGGTCGAGGCGTCGGCCTGCGGGATCTCGCGGGCGAGCGCGAGCATCATGGTGATGGCGTGCTCGGCCGTGGTGATCGAGTTGCCGAAGGGCGTGTTCATCACGATGATGCCCTTGGCGGTCGCGGCCGGGATGTCGACATTGTCGACGCCGATGCCGGCGCGGCCGATCACCTTCAGGTTCTTGGCCTGCTCGATGATCTTCGCCGTCGCCTTGGTGGCCGAGCGGATCGCGAGGCCGTCATAGTCGCCGATGATCGCGGCGAGCTTGTCCTTGTCCTTGCCCAGCGCCGGCTGGAAGTCGACGTCGATGCCGCGATCCTTGAAGATCTGGACGGCGGCGGGAGACAGCGCGTCGGAAATGAGAACGCGAGGAGCCATGGTGAAATGTCCTTGCTCACCCGTCATTCCGGCCGAGCGGCGGCAGCCGCGAGCGCCGGAATCCAGAAACACGACGGGACGGTGTTGCTATGGAGCTGGATTCCGGGTTCGCGCGCCGCGGGCGCGCGCCCCGGAATGACGGCGGCTCACGCCGCCTTGGCGAGTGCCGCCTTGGTCTTGGCGAAGGCCCAGTCGAGCCAGGCGGTCAGCGCCACGACGTCGTCGCGCTCCACGGTGGCGCCGCACCAGATTCGCAGGCCCGGAGGGGCGTCGCGATAGGCGCCGAGATCGTAGCCGACGCCCTCCTTCTCGACCGCCGAGGCGAGCGACTTCGCGAACGCCGCCTGCGCGTCGGGGGAAAGCGCCGCGATCTCCGGGTCCACCACCTTCAGGCAGACCGAGGTGTTGGAGCGGATCGCCGGATCGGTCGCGAGGAAATCGACCCACGGTGTCTTGGCGACCCAGTCCGCGATCGCCTGCGCATTGGCGTTCGCGCGGGCGAACAGCGCCTCGAGGCCGCCGATCGACACGGCCCAGTCGAGGGCGTCGAGATAGTCCTCGACGCACAGCATCGACGGCGTGTTGATGGTCTCGCCCTTGAAGATGCCCTCGTTGAGCTTGCCGCCCGAGGTCATGCGGAAGATCTTCGGCAGCGGCCAGGCCGGCTTGTAGGTCACCAGGCGCTCGACCGCGCGGGGCGACAGGATCAGCATGCCGTGCGCGGCCTCGCCGCCCAGCACCTTCTGCCACGAGAAGGTGACGACATCGAGCTTCGCCCAGTCGAGATCCTGCGCGAAGGCGGCCGAGGTCGCGTCGCAGATCGCGAGACCCTGGCGGTCGGCGGCGATCCAGTCGCCGTTCGGCACGCGCACACCCGAGGTGGTGCCGTTCCAGGTGAAGACGACGTCGTTCGACCAGTCGACCTTGCTCAGATCGGGAAGCTCGCCGTAGCCGGCCGTCATGGTCGTGACGTTCTGCAGCTTGAGCTGCTTGGTCACGTCCGTCACCCAGCCCTCGCCGAACGATTCCCAGGCCAGCATGGTGACGGGGCGGGCACCGAGCAGCGACCACAGCGCCATCTCGACCGCGCCGGTGTCGGACGCCGGGACGATGCCGATGCGATAGTCGGCCGGCACCTTCAGCACGGTGCGGGTCAGCTCGATGGCGCGCTCGAGCTTCGCCTTGCCGATCTTGGCACGGTGCGAGCGGCCGAGCGGCGCGTCTGCCAGATTTTGGAGGGACCAGCCGGGGCGCTTGGCGCAGGGGCCGGACGAGAAATTGGGCACGCGCGGACGCGCGGCGGGAGCGTCTGTCATGATCACTATCCTTTCAGATAGGCGCCCCTCGGTGGGGAGGGGTGTCCCGCCGCCGGCAATATGAGAGACGACCGCGGGTGTCAACCCTCGGTCGTCGTGTTTTCGAGATATTTTGGTGTCTGGATGCCGCCAGGCGCGGTCCCGTCGGCACGACGCCCGCGGCCACGAAGATCGGCGTGACGACGCCCGCTCGCCGCGCTCAGAACTTGACGCCGAGGCCGCCGCGCACCGTGTTGACCGTGACCTTCATGTCCTGGAAGTCGCCGAAATAGACGTACTCGTACTCGGCCCGCAGGAACACATTGGCCATCAGCGCGACATCGATGCCACCCCCCAACGAGTAGCCGAAGCCCCAGGCGCCGCTGCGGTTGTCGGAGCGGGTCATGGGCGAGACCCGGTAGAGATAGTTCCAGTTCGCGTCGTAGACGGTCTCGCTCACCGTCGCGGTGCGTGTCAGGTCGGCCCGGCCGGCGGCGACGCCGATGAAGGCGTAGGGCATGAACCACGAGGCCGCCCAGCCGCCGCGCAGACGCAACGTTGCGAGATCGGTGAGGTCGATGCCCGCCCCGGTCGTCAGATTGACGCTGTGGATGTAGTTGTCGGACAGCAGCTGGTAGCGCGACATCGTATCCGACGCCGACGCCTTCTGGCCGAGCCGCGTGTAGTTGAGTTCGATGCCGACCACGGCGTCGTCCCACTGCGCGTTGTAGCCGATGTAGCCGCCCCAGCCGGTGCCGGTCATGCCGTTCCTCGACGGGAGCGTCGTCCAGCGCGACACGCCCATCTCGTTCTCCTCGAGGGTGTTGCGCAGGATGTAGGAGACCAGGTCGCCCGAGCCGTTGGAGAAATCGGCATTGCCGGACGAGTAGCCGACATGGCCGCCGACGTAGACGCCTTCCCAGCGGAAATAGACGGGTTCGCTCGGCGCCAGGCCCTGGGATCCGCGCAGCACCGACATGTCGGCGGCGAACGCGGAGGTGCCGAGGGCGGCGAGGAGGAGGCCGCACAGGCCGACGCTACGCATGGGACTGACCCTCTGATCCGACGGTCGCAACGCTCGCGACCTGACACGATCATCGGGCATTAACCTTAATGCCGGGTTACCCGCGATGCGCGAAATCGAACGAGTGTGTCAAAGCACCGCGACAGGAGATTAAAAGAAGTCCTTAACAAAATGAAAACGGCGCGGAGAAACGCTCCGCGCCGCTTGTCTTCGCCGGTCCGGTACGCGAGACCTTTTTCCGGTCCGGCGGAAGCTCGTTCCTGTCTCTCGGTCGCGCTCAGCCCTTGCGCATCAGCGGCGGCTGGTAGACCGGCTCGGGCGCGGACAGCATCCAGCGCATGCCGACCTTCAGGTCGTGCGACGTGATGTCGTTGAACTCCATCGGATTGTAGACGCTGTTCACGCCCGTGTAGGTGATCAGGTCGCCGGACGCCGCGTCACCCAGGTTCAAGTACCGATAGGCGAGCTCGATCGTGAAGCCGGGCGTGACCTTGTAGGCGAGACCGGCATGCAGAGCCCAGGCGAAGTTCCATTTTCCGGCGTCCGCGGCATAGGCGAGACCGACGTTCGGCCCACCGACATTGTGCATGCCGTGGTCCATGAAGTTGCTGATCTGGTTGTAGGAGGCACCGATGCCGGCGCCGACGAACGGCGTGACGCACCACCACGTCCCGAGATCGATGTAGGCGTTGGCCATGACGAGCCACTCGGACTTGCTCGCCGTGTAAGTGTCGTTGTAGTAGTTCCCGTTGAGCAGGATGTTGTCGTACCCGTGGAAATTCGCCTTGCCACGGTACTCGCCGATCACGTCGGCGCGGAACCAGCTGTTGAACTGATAGCCGAACCCGAGCCCGAAGAAGGGAGCGGCATCGAAGTCCTTGTGGACCGTCGTCACCGTCTGGTTCGGCGGGACCTGGTAGAGGGCGTTGTTCAGGCTCTTGACCTGCTGGTTGCTGAACCCGATATCGCCGCGCAGGTACCAGCCCGAGAACTCCTGGACCACCGGCACCGGCGGCGGGGCGAGGGGGAGATCGGCGGCGCCCGCTGCATTCATGGTGAGAAGCACGGCCGACCCCGCGACTGCTAACAACTTCACGCTTGCCATGACATCGTCCTTCCGTGTGGCAGGGCGCGAGGGACGCGACCCGACTGATCACTCACTGGCAAGGCGATGATGGCAACCAAGGGTTAAAGGCGACTTAACCCTAAAACTTAACCCTAACGTCGAGCTGACCGTCATGGTTTACGACGTGTTAATGGAGGTAATTTGCCCAAGGTATTGACGGAGCGTTAACGGGGATCGCGGGAGCGCGCCGCGACTGACCGCCCGGCACGGGACGGCTCCGTGTCCCGGATGCGCCGTCCCGGATGCGGCGTCTCGGATGCGGCGTCTCGGATGCGGCCGCGCGCGACAGCGCGACGCCGCGGGCCGAGGCCCGGGGCGATGCACGAAAACGTCATGCGTCGTCAGGAGCTGCCAGATGCGCCGCGAGACGCCGGCCCTTCGTCCCGGTCCGGGTCGCCGCGCGGCCGGCCCGGGACACGAGATCCACGAGCGACACGATGCGGCGCGCCTGAACGTGACAGCCGGTCGGGCTCAGCCCGCCGAGACCTCGGTGATGGCGCCGACGATGTCGTCGACCACGGCCTCGATCAGCTCGGCGTCGTCGCCCTCGCCGGTGACACGGATCACCGGCTCGGTGCCGGAGGGCCGCACGATCAGCCGGCCGTGACCGTTGAGGCGCGTCTCGGCGTCGGCGATGGCGCCCTTGACCTTCTCGTGCTCGGTCGGCCGGCCCGCCGTGCCCTTGGCGTAGCGGACGTTCTTGGTCACCTGCGGCAGCGGCTCGAAGCGCCGGCACACCGCCGACATCGGCTGGTCGAGCTTCTTGACGCAGGCCAGCACCTGCAGAGCGGCGACGAAGCCGTCGCCCGTGGTCGCGTAATCCGACAGGATGATGTGGCCGGAGGCCTCGCCGCCGACATTGTAGCCCTGCTCGCGCATCTGCTCGAGCACGTAGCGGTCGCCGACCGCGGTGCGGATGAGCGACAGGCCCTTGCCGGCGAGACGGCGCTCGAGCCCGAGATTGCTCATCACGGTGGCGACGACGCCGGGCTTGGAGAGGCGGCCGTCCTCCAGCCAGCTCTCGGCGATCACGGCGAGGAGCTGGTCGCCGTCGATCAGATGTCCCTGCTCGTCCACCATCACGACGCGGTCGGCGTCACCGTCGAGCGCGATGCCGACGTCGGCGCGCAGCTCGCGCACTTTCGCACGCAAGGCCTGAGGAGACGTGGAGCCGCATTCGCGGTTGATGTTGAGGCCGTCCGGATCGACGCCGATCGAGATCACCTCGGCGCCGAGCTCCCACAACGCCTCGGGCACCACCCGGTAGGCGGCACCGTTGGCGCAGTCGACGACGACGCGCAGGCCGTCGAGCGACATGGCGCGCGGCAGCGTGCGCTTGGCGAACTCGATGTAGCGGTCGTGCACGCCCTCGATGCGCTTGGCGCGGCCGAGCGCCGCCGACTTGGCGAACTTCTTGGTGAGATCGGCGTCGATCATCGCCTCGATCTCGAGCTCGTCGGCGTCGGTGAGCTTGAACCCGTCCGGGCCGAACAGCTTGATGCCGTTGTCGTCGAACGGATTGTGCGAGGCGGAGATCATCACGCCGAGATCGGCCCGCATCGAGCGCGTCAGCATGGCGACGGCCGGCGTCGGCATCGGGCCGAGGAGAAGCACGTCGAACCCGACCGAGGTGAAGCCCGCCACCATGGCGGTCTCGATCATGTAGCCGGAGAGCCGCGTGTCCTTGCCGATGACGACGCGATGGCGGTGCTCGCCGCGCCGGAAGACGAGGCCGGTCGCCTGCCCCACCCGCAACGCCAGGTCCGCCGTGATGACGCCGTTGGCGCGCCCGCGGATTCCGTCGGTGCCGAAATATTTCCGAGCCATGTGCCCCCTCGGTCGCAAAATCGTGCGGCCGCGCGGAGCACGCGCGGCCGGGTCGGGTGCATATTAGGGCTTCCGACCGGGCCGCGCTTTAAGAAAATTATCGTATCGTGAACGGGCTAGCGCCCAACACCTAATCCGCGTCCTTGTCTTGCGGGCTCGGGGCGGGCTGGGCGATCGACACCGGGTCGGAGCCCGGAAAGCTCTCCTCCAGCGCCTCGTCGAGCTTCTTGTCCATCGCCTCCTTGGAGTTGCCGGGCGGCGGGTTCTCGCGCCGCTCGGGATCGGTGACGTGCTTCTTCTTGGCGGGGTCGGACATCGGGGTCTCCCTGGAAAACGGCGCGCGATCGCGGCCACGACGGGACGGCCCACAGGCATCCCCCGCAGGCGCGGCATCGGCACGACAACGCCGGGCCGCCCGCATGGTTTCATGGTGCGGCTCGACCGTTCAGGCCTCGCCGACCAGGAGCACGTGCAGGCGGCGCGGGCCGTGGGCGCCGAGGATCAAGGTCTGCTCGATGTCGGCGGTGCGCGACGGCCCGGTGACGAGGTGCACGTTGCGCGGCAGGCCGCCGGGCCACGCCCCTGCCCCGCGGGCCTCCCGCAGCCCGGCCAGCACGGTCTCGAGATCACCCACCACCGTCGTCGCATCGACGACGACCAGATGGTGGTCGGGAAGGAAGTTCAGCGTGGTCGGGTTGTCGGGCCCGGACAGCAGCACCAGCGTGCCGGTCTCGGCGACCGCGGCGTGGGCGTGCGACACGCCGACGAGATCGTCGCCCGCCGAGGCGCCGACCGCGACGGCGAGGTCCGGCACGCTCGCCCAGGGCAGCGCCGCGAGCCGGGCATCGGCACCGTGGCGGATCGCCCGCGGCAGGCCGGCGGCTTCGAGATAGTCGGCGACGGCGGCCGGCACCGCCTCGGCGCGGACGACCCGCACCACCGTGCCGGCGGCGAGCTCGACGCGCTTCTGGAACAACGCGAGGCGCGCCGCCGGCAGGAGCTGGCCGCGCGCCGGGATGACGCCGCGGGGATGGTCGGCGAGCCGGTCGGCGACGATCTTCTTACGCGACGGCTCTTCACCGGTGACGCCGAGCGCGCGCCGGATGCCGCCGAGAACGTGATCACGTCCGCTCACGGGCGCGTCTCCGGTCCGGCCGCGACGATGCGCGGCCGCTGACGACCGGATGCCGGCTCTGCCGAGGCGGCGTCGGCGACACGCGGCTCGGCGACGTGCGGCTCGCTGCCGCGACCGTGCGGGTTGCCGGACGGCACGGTGCGGAGCCGATCGGGCCGCTGCGCGGCGCGCGCCCGCCACTGCTGCTGGAACGTCGCGCCCTGCGGCGCCGCGATGTCGCGGGTCGCCGTGAAGCCGCCGGCGAGCGGCAGCCAGCGGAAATGCCCGCGGGCGCGCCCGAGCCGCGCGAGAAGCCGGGTGCCGAGCCCCGTGGTGACGCGATAGAGCCAGGGCCGCGCGGCGAAGAAGCCCCACAGCGCGAGGCCGGCGCGCGAGACCGACGCCGGGGATCGCGCGAAATCACGGTCGCGCCAGTATCGCATCAGCCGCGGCAGCGGGATCTTCACCGGGCACACCTGCTCGCAGCGGCCGCAGAAGGTGGAGGCGTTCGGCAGATCCCCGGCGCGGTCGACGCCGAGCAGGCTCGGTGTCAGCACGGCACCCATCGGCCCCGGATAGACGAAGCCGTAGGCGTGGCCGCCGACCGCGTGATAGACCGGGCAGTGGTTCATGCAGGCACCGCAGCGGATGCAGCGGAGCATGTCGCGGAACTCGCCGGCCAGCATGGCCGAGCGGCCGTTGTCGAGCACGACGACGTGATATTCGTGCGGGCCGTCGGGATCGTCGGCGCGGCGCGGGCCGGTCGTGACGGTGGTGTAGACCGACATCTCCTGCGCGGTCGCCGAGCGCGCCAGCACGCGCAGGAGCTGCGCCAGATCCTCCATGGTCGGGATCACCTTCTCGATCGAGGCGAGCACGATATGGACGCGCGGCAGCGTGCAGGTGAGGTCGCCGTTGCCCTCGTTGGTGACGATCACGGACGAGCCGGTCTCGGCGATCAGGAAGTTGGCGCCGGTGATGCCGACGTCGGCCGCCAGGAACTGCTTGCGCAGCGTCGCGCGCGCCTCGGTCAGCAGCGACTGCGCCGTGCTCAGATCGCGATCCTTCGGCAGGTCCGTGTGGACGCGGCGAAAATCGTCGGCGATCTGATGCCGGTTGAGATGCACGGCCGGCATGATGATGTGCGACGGCAGCTCGTCGCGAATCTGGACGATGTACTCGCCGAGATCGGTCTCGACCGGCACGATGCCGTTGGCGACGAGATGCTCGTTGACGCCCATCTCCTCGCCCACCATCGACTTGCCTTTGGTGACGGTGCGGGCGCCGGCGTCGCGGCAGATTTTCAGGACGATGTCGTTGGCCTCGGCGGCGGTCGCGGCCCAGTGCACGGTCCCGCCCTGAGCGGTGACGCGCTCCTCCCAGGCGGTCAGATAGAGATCGAGATGGGCGAGCGTGTGGGCCTTGATGTCGCGGGCGGAGTCGCGCAGCGCGTCGAACTCGGGCAGCGCCTCGACGACGGTGCGGCGGCGCGCCGGAAAGTTGGTCTCGACGAATCCGAGCGCACCCTGCAGATCCGCGTCGGCGAGCGCCTCGCGGGCGTTGGCGACGAATTTTTCCGACGTCGCGACGCGGCTCATCGGGCGACCTCGTGATCACGTCTCGTCATTCCGGACGCCTCGCGCAGCGAGGCGATCCGGAATCCAGCCCCCGGCGCGGTGCGCATGGCTGGATTCCGGGTTCGCCGCCTTGCGGCGCCCCCGAATGACCAGAGAATGAAGGCGACGCGGCTCACGGCTTCGCCTCCGTCGGCGACGGGAGCACCGGTGCGGCCGCGCCGATCGCCGGCACGTCGACCTCGCCGGCCAGCACCTCGGCGACGTGACGGACGCTGACGCCGGAGCCGTCGCGCGACAGCTTGCCGGCGATGTTGAGGAGGCAGCCGAGATCGCCGGCGAGCAGCAGATCGGCGCCGGTCGCCGTCACGGCCTCGGCCTTCTTGCCGACCATGCGGTCCGAGATGTCCGGATACTTGACGCAGAACGTGCCGCCGAAGCCGCAGCAGACTTCGGTGTCGGCTAGCTCGATCAGATCGAGCCCCTCGACGCTCGCCAGGAGCTTTCTCGGCTGCACCCGGACGCCGAGCTCGCGCAGGCTGGAGCACGAGTCGTGATACGTGGCGAGGCCCGAAAAGCGCGTCGCGACGCGCGACACGCCGCAGACATCGACGAGAAACTGGGTGAGCTCGAAGGTCTTCGCGGCGAGCGCGTCGGCGCGCGGCTGCCAGGCGGGGTCGCCCTGGAAAATCTCCGGGTAGTGCAGCCGGACCTGCCCGGCACACGAGCCGGACGGCACCACCACGTAGTCGAACGGCTCGAACGCCGTGATCACCTGCTCGGCGAGCCGTCGCGCCGTCGCGCGATCACCCGAATTGAATGCCGGCTGGCCGCAGCAGGTCTGCGCCGGCACCGCGACCGTGCAGCCGGCGTCGTCGAGCAACCGCGCCGCCGCGAACCCGACCGCAGGCCGCACCAGATCGACCAGGCAGGTGACCAGAAGGCCGACGCGCTTCGATGCGGCCATGCTGCCAAGCTCCTCGCGGCGCGACGGATGGGACGGCAGGATGGCGGAAAGGATCTTTGGGCGCAACCCTGGCACGACGCCCCGGGCCGGCCGACGGACCGCATCCGCATGGTGCCACAGTGGCCCGCCCGAAGCGGAACGCGAAATGCGGGACCGTGGAGTTCCGGCACGCGGACGTCGCGCTACGCGGCCCCACCGGCGGCCTTGACGGCCGGCGTCGCGGCGGCGACCAGATCCGCCTCGACGAGCTCGCGCAGCTCGGGCGTCACCTCCGGCGTCACGCCGAACCACAGCGCGAAGCCACGCACCGCCTGGTGCAGCAGCATGCCGAGCCCGTCGGCGCGGCGCAGGCCGCGCTCGCGCGCCGCAGCGAGCAGCGCCGTCTCCAGCGGCGCATAGACGAGATCGGCGACCACGGCGTTGGCCGGCAGCCGGCCGAGGCCGATCTCCAGCGCCGGCTGGCCGACCATGCCCAGCGTCGTCGTGTTGACGAGAAGCTGCGTCGCGCCGAACAGGCCGCGCGCCTCGTCCCAGTGAATCGGCCGCACCGCCGCGCCGAAGCGGCGGCCCAGATCCTCGGCCCGCGCGAGCGTGCGATTCGCGACATAGATGCGCGGCACGCCGCGGTCGACGAGGCCGTAGACGACGGCGCGGGCGGAGCCGCCGGCACCGAGCACCAGCGCGGTCTCGAGCCCGCGGTCCCATTTCGGCGCCGCGGCGTCGAGATTGGCAATGAAGCCCTCGGCATCCGTATTGGTGGCGCGCAGCTTCGTCCCGTCGAGCCACAGCGTGTTGGCGGCGCCGATCTTCTTGGCCCGCTCGTCGGGGATCGCGAGCGTCAGCGCCGCCTCCTTGTGGGGCAGCGTGACATTGGCGCCGACATAGCCGCGGCCGGCCAGATCCTTCACGAAGGCCGCGAACTCCTCGGGCGGCACCGCCTCGACCCGATAGTCGCCGGCGATGCCGTAGACCGACAGCCAGTGGCGGTGGATGAGGGGCGAGCGCGAATGCGCCGCGGGCCAGCCGATGACGCAGGCGGCCCGCATGCCGGACACTGAATCCGTCATGGTTCGTCGATGACCTCGTTACGCAGAACGCCGATCTCCGGCACGGCGACCTCGACGATGTCGCCCGGCTCGAGCCAGCGCGGGGGTTCGAAGCGTGCGCCCGCTCCGACGGGCGTGCCGGTGACGATGACGTCACCCGGCACCAGCGTCGTGAACACGCTGGCATAGGCGATCAGCTCGGCGAAGCCGAAGATCATCGACGCCGTGGTGGCATCCTGCCGCATCTCGCCGTTGACCCGGGTGGTGAGCCGCATCGGCACGGTCGGATCGATCTCGTCGGCCGTGACGATCCACGGCCCGAGGCTGCCGGACGCATCGAAGTTCTTGCCCGGCGTGACGTTGCGCGAGCCGTGGCGGAGCCAGTCGCGCACCGTGCCCTCGTTGCACAGCGTGTAGCCGGCGACGTGGGAGAGCGCCTCCTCGACCGGGATGCGGCGGCCGCGCTTGCCGATCACGAGCGCGATCTCGCCCTCGTAGTCGAGCTGCTCGGATTCCCGCGGCCGCACCAGCGGCTCGAGGTGTCCGGTGAGCGATCCGGGCGCGCGGAAGAACAGGTTCGGATGCTTCGTGTCGTGTGCCGGATCCTGGTACTCGTCCGAGCGCCCGGCATAGTTCACCCCGACGCAGAGGATCTTCTCCGGCCCGACCACGGGCGGCAGGAAGCGCACCTCGCTCAGCGGGTAGTCGGGACGCACCCCGGCGGCGCCGGCGCGCAGCTCGTCGAGCGCGCCCTCGCGCAGCACGTCGAGCAGCGTCGGGAAGCGCGGTCCCATGCGAAGCCGCATGTCGACCACCCCGGTCCCGACGACCGCCCCGAACCCGGAGCGGCCGTGGGTGATATAGCTCGCCAGGCGCATGGCCCCGTCCCCCGAATCTCGGACCGCACACAACACCTGTCGCCGGCCCGGCGCAAGGCGGCGCGGTCCCGCAGCCCCCGGGATATCCCCGGCCGGCGCCCTGCCCGGCCGATCGCCGATCCCGGCCTGCGCGAGCCAACCCCTTCGAAAAATTGCGCGATCGGGTTATGACCGCGCTGCAGTTCCATCCACAACGAGCCCGATCCGGACCGCATGAAAGCCTTGTTCATCGACTGCAACCAGCAGCTCGCCCCCGTGTTCGCCCGCGTTCATCGGCCCGACGACCCGCCGATCGCCGTCAACATGACGCCCTTCGCCTCGGCCGACCTGCCCGCGCTGCTCGACGGCTGCGCCATCTGCCTCGACGACCATTCCTACATGCCGACGGCCGAGATCGCCCGCTGCAAGGACCTGCGCCACATCGTGTTCCTGGGCACGGGTGCTGCGAGCTACATGAACATCGCCGAGCTGAACGACCTCGGCGTCACGGTGCACACCATCAAGGGCTACGGCGTCACGGCGGTCGCCGAGCACACGATCGCGCTGATGTTCGCCTGCGCGCGCTCGGTCGCGCTGATGGACCGCACCGTGCGGGCCGGCACCTGGACGCCGCTCGAGGGCATGCAGCTCCTCGGCAAGACGCTCGGCGTCGTCGGGCTCGGCGGCATCGGCGGCGAGGTCGCCCGCATCGCATCGGGGATCGGCATGAACGTGATCGCCTGGAACCGGACGCCGCGGCCCGAGGCCGGCGTGCCGCAGGTCGGGCTCGACGAGCTTTTGTCCAAGTCCGACGTCGTGTCGCTGAACCTGGTGCTCAACGACGAGACGCGGGGGATCATCGACGCGAAGAAGCTCGCGCTGATGAAGCCGGGCGCCATCCTGGTCAACACGGCGCGCGGCGCCCTGGTCGACGAGGCGGCGCTGATCGACGCGCTGCAGAACCGCCGCATCCGCCACGCCGGCCTCGACGTGTTCCACGCCGAGCCGCTGAAGGCCGACCATCCGCTGGCGAGCCTCGACAACGTGACCATCACGGCGCACGCCGCCTTCCGCACCGCCGAGGCCTCCGAGACCCTGCTCCGCCGCGCGATCGACATCGTGCGCAAGATCACGGGGTGAGCGGCACACATAAGCGGCCGACGGAGCGAAGAGAGAAGCGGCGCCTGTCCTTCTCCCCCGCACGCGGAAAGAAGGTGGCTCGCCGCGCAACGGCGAGTCGGACGAGGGGTTGCCGTGATGCCTCGTGCCCCGGACAAGGGGCCTCGGGCCGCAGGCCGGAGGCCCCGCAGAGCCGGGGCCCAGGGGCACCGCGGTGAGCGCTTCGTCGAGCCGCCCCTGGGTCCCGGTTCGCGGCGCGTCGCGCCGCGCCCGGGACACGGCACCTCTCCTGGGACGACGCCCCGCCACCGCATGAAACCTTTCGCCGCATCCCCGGTTGTCGGGAGGCTCCGCTGCGGCGCACGACCCCCGTTCGCCGGCGGGAGGCGCGCAGGGACGTAGACCACCCCCATGCCCGACACCACGACGAAGCCCCGCCCGGCGGCGGAGCCGCACCGCATCGCCCCGCACGGCGCCGATCAGCTGCCGAGCGTCGTCCTCGACAGCTACAATCTGGAGATCACCGA
This sequence comes from Rhodoplanes sp. SY1, assembly GCF_046000175.1. Classification (NCBI taxonomy): domain Bacteria; kingdom Pseudomonadati; phylum Pseudomonadota; class Alphaproteobacteria; order Hyphomicrobiales; family Nitrobacteraceae; genus Rhodoplanes; species Rhodoplanes sp. SY1. Next base: position 3,903 of record NZ_JBEOMB010000095.1, on the reverse strand, counting down.
CGACGACGGCTTCCTCGGCGACCGCGCCAGCCGGCGCGCCTTCCGGACCATCGTCGAACGCTGGCGCAAGCCGCTGCGCGACCTGGGCGAGGATCCGTTCGGCGACGAGCCGAGCGACAAGCTGAGCAAGAAGGCGCTCGACGATCTCTTGACCGCCGGCGACCCGGAGGCCGCCGGCATCGTCCATTCGGCGATCGAGGAGTTCGCCCAGGAGCTCGCCACGGTGACGCGACGCTTCCTCAAGGTGAAGGCCTGGCGAGACACCGAGCGCATCGTGGTCGGCGGCGGCTTCCGCAACAGCCGGGTCGGCGAGCTCGCGATCGGCCGCACCGCCGTGCTCTTGAAGGCGGAGAAGATCAAGGTCGACTTCGACATGATCCGCCACGACCCCGACGAGGCCGGGCTGATCGGCGTCGCGCACCTCGCCCCCGCCTGGATGTTCGAGGGGCACGACGCGCTTATCGCGGTCGACATCGGCGGCACCAACATCCGGGCCGGCGTCGTCAGGCCGAACCTCAAGAAGGCGACCGATCTCTCGAAGGCCGTCGTCGACCGCTTCGAGCTGTGGCGCCACGGTGACGAGAAGCTCGGTCGCACCGAGGCGGTCGACCGCCTGATCGACATGCTGAAGCGGCTGATCACCCGGGCCGCCAAGGACGGGCTGCGCCTCGCCCCCTTCATCGGCATCGGCTGCCCCGGCATGATCGAGGAGGACGGCGCCATCGACCGCGGCGCCCAGAACCTGCCCGGCAATTGGGAGAGCCCGAAGTTCAATCTCCCTGCTGCGCTGCACAAGGAGATTCCGAAGATCGGCGACCACGAGACCGCCATCCTGATGCACAACGACGCGGTGGTGCAGGGGCTGAGCCAGACGCCGTTCATGCAGGACGTCGCGCGCTGGGGCGTGTTCACCATCGGCACCGGGCTCGGCAACGCCCGATTCACGAACCGCGCGCGGAATTAGGGCGGTCCTATTTTGCACCACGACCAATCGCTTTCCGCTCGTCCCCGCGAAGGCGGGGACCCAGGGGCCGCAGCACGTAACGCTGATCGGTTTGGCCCTCGATCCCCGCCTTCGCGGGGATGAGCGGAGCGTGGATCGACTTCAGTGAAAGCCGCTCTGGCCGTGGTCGTCGTCCAACTCGACACACTTTGTATGACCGGCCCCCTCCCCCGACGCATGGCTGACCGGGCGGCCGCGCAACCCGGCCGCATCGCTCCGTAGACGAAGCCCCCTGGACGCGCCACACTCGGCGCCCTTCCCGGGAGTGCCCGCACGGGCGAGACGGCGCCAAGTCACCTTGTCGCGAAGTGATACCGCCGTCGGGAGGACACCAAGGACGGACGGAGCACGATGAACATCACGGTCAGCAAGAAGGCGATCGCCGAGGCGTCCCAGAAGCTCTCGAACTGGGGGCGCTGGGGCAAGGACGACCAGATCGGCACCCTCAACCACGTGACGCCGCAGGACATCGTCGCCGCCGCGTCGCTGATCCGCAGCGGCAAGACCTTCGCACTCGGCATCCCGCTCGACCGCAACGGCCCGCAGACCGGCCTGTTCGGGGGCCGCTTCAACCCGATCCACCAGATGCTGGCGACCGGCACCGACGCGGTGGCGGGCCAGCAGGACTGGAACAAGATCCGCTACGCCGACGACACGCTGAACCTCTGTGTCCAGGGCGCCACCCACTGGGACGCGCTCGGCCACGTCTTCTACGAGGACAAGGCCTACAACGGCCACGACGCCAAGCTGATCGATTCGCGCGGGCTCGGCGTGCTCGGCATCGAGCACTCGCGCAACAAGATGGTCGGCCGCGGCGTGCTGCTCGACATCGCCCGCTTCCGCGGCGTCGACTGGCTCGCCGACGGCGAGGGCATCTCCAACGACGAGCTGAACAAGTGCGCCCGCGCCCAGAACGTCGAGGTGCGCAAGGGCGACTTCGTGATCATTCGCACCGGCCAGATGGAGCGATGCCTGAAGGAAGGCCAGTGGGGCGGCTATGCCGGCGGCGACGCGCCGGGCGTCAAGTTCGAGAACTGCTACTGGTGCCAGGAGCACCAGATCGCGGCGATCTGCTCCGACACTTGGGGCGTCGAGGTGCGGCCGAACGAGACCGACGAGGCGAACCAGCCGTGGCACTGGGTGGTGATCCCGGCGATGGGCTTGTGCATGGGCGAGATCTTCTACCTGAAGGATCTGGCGGCCGACTGCGCCGACGACGGCATCTACGAGTTCTTCTTCTGCGGCCCGCCCCTGATCATCACGGGCGGCACCGGCTCGCCGATCAATCCGCAGGCGATCAAGTAGCTCCGCTGCGGCCAAGAGCAATCCTCGGTCCGCCCTCGTCCTGAGGAGCGGCCGAAGGCCGCGTCTCGAAGGGCGGGGGCGCACCGGGCCGCATGGTTCGAGACGGGCTCCTTCGGAGCCCTCCTCACCATGAGGATCGAGCGTTCGGTGCGCCGATTCGAAATCCACAGGAGGCACATCATGGCCCGGTATCTCAAGCGCGGCATGGATGCGAGCGCGGTCAGGGCGGCGGACGACCAGGTCCGCAGGACCGTCGAGGGCATTCTCGCCGATGTCGAGGCGCGCCGCGACGCGGCGGTGCGTGACCTCTCCGACAAGTTCGACAAGTGGTCGCCCGCGCGCTTCAAGCTGACTCCCGAGGAGATCGAGCGCGCCATCGCCGAGGTGCCGAAGCGCGACCTGGACGACATCCGCTTCGCCCAGGACCAGGTGCGCAACTTCGCCCAGAAGCAGCGCGACACCATGCACGACCTCGAGGTGGAGACGCTGCCCGGCGTGATCCTCGGCCATCGCCACATCCCGGTGGAGAGCATCGGCTGCTACGTGCCGGGCGGCCGCTATCCGATGGTCGCCTCGGCCCACATGTCGATCGTCACGGCGCGGGTCGCGGGCGTGAAGCGCATCATCGCCTGCGCGCCGCCGTTCAAGGGCGGGCCGCATCCGGCGATCGTCGCGGCCATGCATTTCGGCGGCGCCGACGAGATCTACGTGCTCGGCGGCGTGCAGGCGGTCGCCGCCATGGCGCTCGGCACCGAGACGATCGCGCCGGTCGACATGATCGTCGGCCCCGGCAACGCCTATGTGGCGGAGGCCAAGCGCCAGCTGTTCGGCCGCGTCGGCATCGACCTGCTCGCCGGCCCGACCGAGACGCTGATCATCGCCGACGAGACGGTCGACGGCGAGATCTGCGCCACCGATCTCTTGGGCCAGGCCGAGCACGGCCCGACCTCGCCGGCCGTGCTGATCACCAACTCCGAGAAGCTCGCGCGCGATACGATGAGCGAGGTCGAGCGGATTCTCAAAATCCTGCCGACCGCCGAGCTCGCCGGCAAGGCGTGGGAGGACTACGGCGAGGTGATCGTCTGCGACAGCTACGAGGAGATGGTGACAGAGGCCGACCGCGTCGCCTCCGAGCACGTCCAGGTGATGACGCGCGACCCCGACTTCTTCCTGAACACCATGCGGAACTACGGCTCGCTGTTCCTCGGCGAGCGCACCAACGTCGCCTATGGCGACAAGGTGATCGGCACCAACCACACGCTGCCGACCAAGAAGGCGGCGCGCTACACGGGCGGCCTGTGGGTCGGCAAGTTCATCAAGACCTGCACGTATCAGAAGGTCCTCACCGACCAGGCCTCCGGCCTGATCGGCGAGTACGCCTCGCGGCTCTGCATGCTGGAGGGCTTCGTCGCCCATGCCGAGCAGGCCAATGTGAGAGTCCGCCGCTTCGGCCACCGCAACGTGCCCTACGGGGAGGCGGCGGAGTGACGGGCCGGCATAGTCGCCTGGCGCGGCTGCCCTTCTCCCCGCGCGCGGGGAGAAGGTGGCTCGCCGTGCAGCGGCGAGTCGGATGAGGGGGCGCCTCCGTATCCACG
>NZ_JBEOMB010000094.1:0-21486 GCF_046000175.1 Rhodoplanes sp. SY1 | reverse complement strand
GATTCGACGATCAGCCGGTCGGCCGCCGTGACGTCCTCCTCGGTCGGCAGGGCGTCGCGCTGCTTGGTCGTCATCAGGTCGAGCTCGATCACCCGGCGGCCGGCGGCGCGGTCGTTGATGGCGTAATAGGCGACGCCGGTGCGGGTGTAGAACGTGACCGAGGTGTAGGCCTGGCTCACCGGCGCGGTCAGCTTGATGGCGCCGGGGCCGAGATCGTAGCGGCACACCGAGGCCGCGAAGGCCGGATCCATGAACGGCACCGGCGCCTTCTCCGGGGTCGGCTCGCCCAGCAGTACGAAGCCGTTGACCGGCGTCACCGGCGCGAGGCGCGCATAGGCGTCGCGGGTCGCCGCCTTCGGCAGCCACAGCACCGTGACGAAGTGAACGATGCCGCCGAGGATAAGGCCGGCGAGCAGCCACAGGAGCCAGCGGATCACGAGCAGGCCTCCGTCGCCGTGATCGACGGCATCGGCGCCTCGCGCTCGGCCCGCGTCGCGATGCCGACCGGCGTGTCGTAGAGGCGCAGGACGAGGAGATAGCGCTCGACGCCGCCGGTCGGCAGCCAGTTGCCGGGGCGGGCGCGCGGCGCGATCACGATCTCGAACGAGCCGTCGCTGCGGCGGACCAGCTCCTGGCTGGTGAAGCCGCTGCGGCCGAGCGAGTTGGCGACCAGGGCGCCGTCCGGCCGGTAGAGCGTCAGGGTGAAGAAGCGCGCCTGCGGGGTGACGCCGGAGAGGCGGACGTCGCAGCGGCCGTCGAGCGGCCGTCCCTTGTCGTCCTTCTCGGCGATGAAGGCGACGCCGTCGCCGAGGCCGACCGGCAACAGGCCGCCGCGCGACACCGAGGCGCGCGCATAGGGGTCGATCTCGGCGCTGCCGGCGCGCGGATAGGCTGTCCAGGCGCCGAGCGTCACGCCGCCGAAGGCAACGCCGCGGGTGAGCGCCAGCCAGGTCGAGCCGAGCCCGATCGCCGCTGCGACCATCAGGGACAGAAGAGCACCGATCAGCAGCCGCACGGGAGTGTCCGATCACGGGTCGCGCGATGCACAGACGCTGGCGGGAGGGCGACGAGTCCCGTCGCGGTTGCTGCGTCGTCGCCGGGCGTGACCCGGCGATCCATCGCTTCGCGAGAACGTTTTCTCCGGATGGATGCGCGGGTCAAGCCCGCGCAGGACGTCGGCGGGCGTCGTTCACCGGGGACGCGCGATCGTCCCCGGCCGCGTTCGCCGAAAGAAGCTTGCCCGGATGCTGTCACGGCGGGATCGCTCGATCTTTGGTCTAATCCCGCCGCACGGCGGGCGGGACCGGGCCGGCTGCCGCCGTCGCGCCCGGCAGCAGCGCCGGCGCCTCGGTCTGCGGCCCGAGCTTCGGCGTCGTCGCCACCGCGGAGCGGGCCGCCTCGTCGAGCAGGCGCTCGATACGGACCAGCGACTGGGCGCCCTTGCTGGACAGCATCGCGGGCCGCGGCACGTCGCTGCCGCCCTCGGCGATGCGCGGGCCGATCTGGGCCGGGTTGGGCGGCAGGCCCGGGATGTTCTTCAGCTCGATGCCCTGGTGGGCGTATTCCATGATGGTGTGCCACACCATGGCCGGCATCGAGCCGCCGGTCATGCGGTTGAGCGGCGAGTAGTCGTCGTTGCCGAACCACACGCCGCAGACGAAATTGCCCGTGAACCCGACGAACCAGGCGTCGCGGTAGGCGTTGGTCGTGCCGGTCTTGCCGGCCGCCTTGATGCCGTTGAGGATGGCGCGGCGCGCCGTGCCCTCCTCGACCACCTTGTTCATCATGAAGTTCATATCGGCGGCGACCTGCGGCGACATCACCTCGCGCGGCTGCGGGCCGTCGCGGTCGAAGCGCCAGATGGTCTCGCCCATGCCGGTGCGAACCTCGAGCACGGCGTGCGGCCGCACCGCCTTGCCGCCGTTCGGGAAGGTCGCGTAGGCGACGGTGTGCTCGTAAACCCGCACCTCGCCGGCGCCGATCGGCAGCGACGGCGTGTCGGTGAGCGGGGTCGTCAGGCCCATCGCCTTGGCGAGCGCCACCACCTTGTTGCGTCCGGCGCGGTCGCTGCCGTTGCCGGCCTTGCGGGTCAGCCACACCGCCACGGTGTTGAGCGATCGGGTCAGCGCCGAGACCATCGTGGTGGCGCCGGAGAAGCCGCCCGAATAGTTCTTCGGGCACCAGTTGCCGACGCAGATCGGGCCGTCGATCACCTGGCTGTTGGTCTTCAGCCCGGCCATCAGGGCGGCCGCGTAGACATAGGGCTTGAACGAGGAGCCCGGCTGGCGCAGCGCGTCGCTGGCTCGGTTGAACTGGCTCTCGCCGTAGTCGACGCCGCCGACGATCGCCCGGATGCCGCCGTCGAGATCGGCCACCGCGGTCGCCGCCTGCTTGGCGTGGTAGTCGCGGCCGTACTGCTTGATGGCGTCCTCGATCGCCTTCTCGGCGACCTGCTGCAGGCCCGGATCGAGGGCGGTGCGCACCACGAAGGCGCGCTCGACGATCGACTTCGGCAGCTTGTCGACGAGCTTGCGCATCTCCTCGAAGGCGAAGTCGAGATAGTAGTTGGGGGCGCTCTCGTCGCGGCGGTCGATGGTCTTGGCCGGGTTGCGGCGGGCGCCGAACACCTGGCCTTCGGTCATGAATCCGGCCTCGACCAGGTTGTCGAGCACCACGTTGGCGCGGGCGCGCGCCGCCGGCAGGTTGATGTGCGGGGCGAACTTGGTCGGCGCCTTGAACAGGCCGGCCAGCATGGCCGCCTCGGGCAGCGTCACGTCGCGGGCCGACTTGCCGAAATAATACTGCGCCGCGGCGTCGACCCCGTAGGTGCCGCCGCCCATGTAGGCGCGGTCGAGATAGAGCTTGAGGATCTCGTTCTTGGTCAGGCGGCTCTCCAGCCACATCGCCAGGAACGCCTCCTTGACCTTGCGCTCGATGGTGCGCTCGTTCGACAGGAACAGGTTCTTGGCCAGCTGCTGGCTGAGCGACGAGCCGCCCTGGACGACGCCGCCGGCCCGCGCATTGGTGACGACGGCGCGCAGCGTGCCGGCGATGTCGATGCCGAAATGCTCGTAGAAGCGCCGGTCCTCGGTGGCCAGCACGGCCTTGATCAGGTGGTCCGGGAAGTCCTCGAGCGGCACCGAGTCGTTGTGCTTGATGCCGCGCGCACCCACCTCGTTGCCGTAGCGGTCGAGGAAGACGACCGCGAGCTCGGACTTCTTCAGCCAATCCTCGTCGGAGGTCTCGTTGAAGGCGGGAATCGCCAGCGCCAGCATCAGCACCAGGCCGACCAGGCCCAGCGTCAGCGCCTCCGAGGTCGGCTCCACCAGCAGCCAGCGCCGCCAGCCGCCGACATAGAAGCGGTCCATGAACACCACGAACCGCTCGACGACCTCCCGCGACCAGCGAAATCCCTTGAAGAGTCCGAAGTCGAGCCGCGAATCGAGGTCGAGCATGAAGCGCCGCAGGCGCTCCCGGAGGGAGACGCGCCGCAGCCGGTCGGGATTGTCGTCGTTCAAGGCCGCTTCCCTCTCCCCGAACCCGCTCGCCCCACAGCCGCCATCCGGCGCCGCCCGGCTCCATCGAGCCCGGCCGACCCGGCACGCGACGCGGAAAAATCTCGTTTATCCGATGCGGCCCGGCGGGCCAAGGACACGCCGGTCACAAAGCCGAGGATTATGGGAGCAGTATGGCCGGCCCGGCGCCCGCGGCGCCCGGAGTTCTCGTCCCGTTCTGTCGCGCCGGGGGCGACGATGCCGCCCGAGGGCGCGCGGCGGCGTCGGGTGGAGCGCCGCCGTCAGTACAGCGCCCGCACCGGCGGGCCGTAGACCATCCATTTGCGCGGGTCGTAGCCCGGCGGGAAATGGCACTCGAACGACACGTAATCACCGTAGCGCCGGTGGACGCTGGTGATCCGGGCGGCCTTGTACCAGGTCGCGCAATGCGCCGCGGCGATGTCCCGATAGGTGTGCGCGATCGCCGGCGACCAGGCGATGATGCCGCCGGTGTCGTTGCCCTTGAAGGGCGGGACGTCGAGCATGCCGGCCGTCGACGGGACCGCCGCGAACGGCAGCATCAGCAGGGCGGCGAACAGGCCTTTGCGCATCGCGGACCTCGGTTCGAAACGTTCGACGGGCTCACGGCCGATCGGCCGGAGCGGAATCCGACCGGCACGATCCCACGCCGCACCGCGGTCCGGCAACCCGGCACGGTCCGATTCCGCCCGGTTGTCGCCTCCTGGCCACAGGCGCGGGCGGGTGCCGTTCCGGGGCGGATTTCGACTGATTCACCACCTCCCGAACTCGTGATCGGTCACCTAGCCCGTTCGGGGCAACTTTTTAGTGTTTCGAGGGTTTGCTTGCGCACGTGGGACCGAACCCTGGACGGGGACGATCCCACCAACACGTACAGATGCCGGTCACAGGCACACGTCCAAGAACACCGCTCTAAGAACACCACGTCCACAGGCACAGCGCGTCGATCAGTTCGTCTTCTCGGGAGCCGTCACCATGTCCGTCCGAACCCTGTCGCGGCGTTGCGCCGTGCTGACCGCTGTCGTGGTCGCGGCGGCCCTCGCTCTGCCCGTCGGTCCGGCGGCAGCGCGCGAGACCGACACCTCGGCCAAGAGCTTCCTGTCGGGCATCTACCAATCCTATGTGGGCAACTCGACCCAGGCCGCGAAGGGCGTGGCGCTCGACTCGCCCGAGGCGGTGAAGCGCTACTTCTCGCACGGGCTCGCCTCGGTGATCCTCGAGGATGGCGACGCCGTGGCCCGGCCCGGCGCCGGCTTGGTGCTGGGCAGCGACCCGTTCGTCGGCCGCGACGCCTGGGACATCGCCGACCTCAAGATCGACGTGAAGGAGGCCGGTCCGGCCAAGGCGGTCGGCACCGTGTCGTTCTCCAATTTCGGCAAGCCCGAGACCGTGACGGTCGAGCTGATGAAGGTCGGCACGGCCTGGCGCGTGTCGGAGATCAAGTGGGGTCCGCTGACCCTGCGCGGCCTCTACAAGACGAAGTGGCAGGCGGCCCGTCCGCAGGCCGCGCTCGACCCCGCCACCATGAAGTGACGGCGCCACCGCGCCCGGCGCGACCGCCCCCGGCCACCCTTCAGGGTCGCGCGCCGAAGCTCCGGACCCGCACGCGCGCCGGAATCGGCCGCGCGCTGCCGCCGCGTGGCGTCTCCAGCGGGGCCGCGAAGCTGGTGGCGAACGCCGCGCAGGTGAACAGCCCCGCCAGGGCCAGCCCGAGCAGGGCGGCGCCGAAGCCCGATTCGGCGGCGAGCAGAAGCCCATCGGCCGGTGTGTCGGTGACGACGGCAAGGCCGGCGACGGCGATCACGGCGAGCGTGCTCCCGATCACCAACGGCCCGGCGAGGTGAGGACCGGGGCCGATCGATCGTCGCGGGGGGTGGGCCATGCCAGCATCTCCGGTCGCGCATCCCCCATCTGCTCAATCGGAGGCGTCACGCGCGGTTCCGGCCGCTTCCCCTCGCTGCCTCCGCTCCGCTGCGCGCCCCTGCTGACGCCCTCGTCCCCGCACCGCGTGGCGCCGTATAGTGCCGTCCGGCGCGCCGCGGTCGGCGTGTCGAGACGACCTCGTGTCGGGACGATCGGGAGAACGAGAACAATGGACATTCAGACCTGCGGCAGCGTGCCCTCGCGACGGGCGAACCCGGACTGGTTCACCGGAACCGTCTGGCAGGACCCGGTGGTCGAGGCTCCGCCGCCGGCCCGCATCCGCTCCGCCTGGGTGCGCTTCGAGCCGTCCGCCCGCACCAACTGGCACACCCATCCGCTCGGCCAGACGTTGGTGATCGTCGCCGGCAAGGGCCGGGTGCAGACCTGGGGCGGGCCGGTGCGCGAGGTGCGGGCCGGCGACGTCGTGTGGATCCCGCCGGGCGAGAAGCACTGGCACGGCGCCGCCCTCGACGTCGCCATGGAGCACCTGGCGATGCACGAGGCGAATGCCGAGGGGAAGCACGTCGACTGGATGGAGCCGGTCAGCGACGCCGACTATCGCGCCTCGCTCGGCGCCTGAGTCTTCGGCGGCCGGCCAGACTGCGGGCGACCGGCCGCCGCCTGCCCGCCCGACAGAAGAAAACCATCAGGGAGGACTGCCATGAGGAATGCTCCGTCGTGGAGTGCCATCTCGCGTGACGGCTTTCGTATCGGCGCCGGCGCGGCCCCGGCCGCGCTCGCGATCGCCGTCGGCCTCGCCGTCCCGGCGCCCGCCGTCGCCCAGCAGGCCGGTGCGATGACCTTCTTCGTCACCAGCCAGGGGCCGGGCAAGGGCGGCGATCTCGGCGGCCTCGCCGGCGCCGACCGCCACTGCCAGACGCTCGCGCAAGCGGCAGGCGCCGGCGACAAGACCTGGCGGGCCTATCTCTCGACCCAGGCTGCCGACGGCGCTCCGGCCGTCAACGCCCGCGACCGCATCGGCCGCGGCCCGTGGAGCAACGCCAAGGGCGTCGTCATCGCCAAGGACGTCGACGACCTGCACGGGCCGAGCAACAACCTCACCAAGCAGACGGCGCTCTCCGAGAAGGGCGAGGTGATCAACGGCCGCGGCGACACGCCGAACCGCCACGACATCCTCACCGGCTCGCAGGCCGACGGCCGCGCCTTCCCGTCCGGCGAGGACCGCACCTGTCGCAACTGGACGAGCAGCACGACCGGCGCCGCCATGGTCGGCCACTCCGACCGTACCGGTCTCGACGACTCGGCCCCGGCGAAGTCGTGGAACACGTCGCATCCCTCGCGCGGCCCCGGCGGCGGCTGCACCCAGGCCGACCTGCGCTCCACCGGCGGCGACGGGCTGTTGTACTGCTTCGCGGTGAATTGACCGGCCGCGGCGTGCGGCGCCGCGTCCGACCGCTCCCTGCCATCGTGTCCCGGACGCGGTGCGGCGCGACGCGCCGCATCGCGAGCCGGGACCCAGGGGCCGCCCGACGATGCATGAGCGGGGCCGTGCTCGCCCCTGGGCCCCGGCTCTACGGCGCATCGGGCCTTCGGCCCGCTGCACCTTGGCCGGGGCACGCGGCCTCGATTCGGGCCACGGCCGCGACCAGAATCGTTGCCGCGGGCTGCGCGCCGCACCGACGCTCGACGTCGTCCCCCACCCGGCATAAGTCCCATCCCGGACCCCGGCTCCCCCAAATCCTGTAATCGTTCTATAAGCGGCCATCCCCGCGCACCGAGCCAGGACACGAGCCAGGATCCTTCGCCATGAACGCGCCCGCCCAAATCCTTCCGCCCTTCAAGCATTCGCCCCTGTTCCCGATGGGCAAGGACGCGACGCCCTACCGCAAGATCACGTCGGAGGGGGTGCGGGTCGAGACGGCGTTCGGCCGCGACTTCCTGGTGGTCGACCCGAGCGCCCTGAAGGCGCTGGCCGAGGCCGCCTATGGCGACATCAGCCACCTGCTGCGCCCGGCGCATCTCAAGCAGCTGCGCGCCATCATCGAGGACCCGGAGGCGTCCGCGAACGACAAGTTCGTCGCCTTCGACTTCCTCAAGAACGCCAACATCGCGGCCGGCGGCGTGCTGCCGATGTGCCAGGACACCGGCACCGTGATCATCTCCGGCAAGAAGGGCCGGCAGGTGTGGACCGAGGGCGACGACGAGGCGGCGCTCGCCGAAGGCGCCCGCGACGCCTACCTGAAGCGGAACCTGCGCTACTCGCAGCTCGCGCCGATCTCGATGTTCGAGGAGAAGAACACGCGGAACAACCTGCCGGCCCAGATCGAGATCGCGGCCGACACCCATGGCGACGCACTCGCCTACAAGTTCCTGTTCATCGCCAAGGGCGGCGGCTCGGCCAACAAGTCCTATCTCTACCAGGGCACGCCCTCGATCCTCACCCACGACCGCATGGTCGCCTTCCTGAAGGACAAGATCCTCTCGCTCGGCACCGCCGCGTGCCCGCCGTATCACTTGGCGATCGTGATCGGCGGCACCTCGGCCGAGCTGACCATGAAGACGGTCAAGCTCGCGTCGGTGAAGTATCTGGACGGGCTGCCGACCGAGGGCTCGGAGGACGGCCACGCCTTCCGGGATCTCAACATGGAGGCCGAGATCCTGAAGCTCACCCAGGATCTCGGGGTCGGCGCGCAGTTCGGCGGCAAGTATTTCTGTCACGACGTGCGGGTGATCCGGCTGCCGCGCCACGGCGCCTCGCTGCCGATCGGCATCGGCGTGTCGTGCTCGGCCGATCGCCAGGCGGTCGGCAAGATCACGCCGGAGGGCGTGTTCCTGGAGGAGCTGGAGCACAACCCGGCCCAGTACATGCCGGAGATCGACCTCCACAAGCTCGGCGGCAAGGTCGTGCACATCGACCTGAGGAAGCCGATGAAGGAGATCCTCGCCGAGCTAACCAAGCATCCGATCAAGACGCTGTGCAAGCTCTCCGGCCCGATGATCGTCGCCCGCGACCTCGCCCACGCCAAGCTGCGCGAGCGGCTCGAAAGCGGCCAGGGCCTCCCCGACTACATCAAGAACCACCCGATCTATTACGCCGGCCCCGCCAAGACGCCGGAGGGCTACGCCTCGGGCGCCTTCGGCCCGACCACGGCCGGCCGCATGGATTCTTATGTCGGCGACTTCCAGGCGGCGGGCGGCTCGCTGATCACGGTCGCCAAGGGCAACCGCTCGCCGGCGGTGCGCGAGGCCTGCCAGAAATACGGCGGCTTCTATCTCGCCTCGATCGGCGGCGCCGCCGCGAACCTCGCCGAGTACTGCATCAAGAAGGTCGAGGTGCTCGAATATCCCGAGCTCGGCATGGAGGCGATCTGGCGCATCGAGGTCGAGGACTTCCCCGCCTTCATCGTCGTCGACGACAAGGGCAACGACTTCTTCAAGGAGCTGAACCTGGGGTAGGGGCAGCATCCTCCCCTTGACTGACTGCGCCAATGGCGTACATGACCAGTGACCCGGCCGCTCCACGTCGTTGCCGAGATGCCGCAGTTCATTCGTGACGCGGAGGCGGTCGGGCTGTCGGAAGACCAACGGCGCGCGATCGTCGACACGATCGCCGCCGATCCGTTGTGCGGTGACGAGATCCGCGGCTCCGGCGGCATGCGCAAGGTGCGGGTCGCCGGGCGCGGCAAGGGCAAGAGCGGCGGCTATCGTGTGGTCACGGCCTATTTCGGGGCGGATGCTCCCGTGTATCTCGTCGCGATGCTGAGCAAGGGCGAGCGGGCGAATTTCTCGGCAGCCGAGGTTGCGGCGTTCAAGCAGTGGACCGTCGAGATCGCGCGGTCGTGGCGGCGGAGGCGGACATGAGCAAGGCAGCCGACCGGATCCTGCGCGGGCTTCGCGAAGCGGCGGCGCATGCGCGCGGCGAGGATGTGCCGGGCGTCCGCGTGCATGTCCCGGACGTAATCGACGTTCACGCCATCCGCCGAAAGACCGGGCTGACTCAGGAGGCCTTCTCGGCGCGCATCGGCGTGTCGACCGGAACGCTGCGCAACTGGGAGCAGGGGCGGCGGACGCCGGACGGGCCCGCTCGGGTGTTGCTCGCGCTCGTCGATCGCAACCCGCGGATCGTCGAGGAGATGCTGGCCGAGTGAGCCTCGGTTGATTGGTCGCAGTCATTCCGGAGCGCGGCGAAGCCGCGAACCCGGAATCCAGCCACGATCTCGGTGCGTGCCGCTGGATTCCGGGTTCGCGCGCTGCTGCGCACGCCCCGGAATGACCGTTATCTGATCAGGCGAATCCCGAGCGACAACCCTCACCGCTTCACCCGGTACTCCGTCGGGGCGCCGTTCTCGGCGCCGTCGTAGAGGATCAGCACGCGCAGCGGCTGCTTCGGCGCGTCGCGCAGCACCAGCACGGTCTCGGCCTTGGCGTCCGCGGGCAGGCCCTTGGCCGGCATCAGGGTGCCGAGCGGGGCGAGGGCGCCGGTCTTCTCGTTCCAGTGCCACAGCGCCGGCGGCACGGCCTGCTCGTTGACCGGGCCGGAGAGCACGACGAGCCCGTCGCGCACCGCCGCGAGATCGCGGATGCCGGTGGTCTTGCCGAGCGGCAGCCGCGTCACCTTCGGATGCAGCGGCTCGTCCGACGTGAACACCGCGTCCGCGTCGACGCTCAGGATGAAGGCGTCACCGTCGACCGAGGGGCCGCGAAAGCCGAGATGCATGCGGCCGTCCTTGACCGCGATCCCCTCGATGTTGACGCCGTTGTGGTCGAGCGGCTGGTCGTAGAAGGCGCCGAGGCCGGCGGCCGCGCGCATCGCCTCGCCGAGCCGGGTCGACGTCTCGACGCCGGTCGGCTCCTCCTCGGAGACCTCGAACGTGGGGCGGCCGCGGGCGTCGACCGGAAAGCGCATCACCACGAAGCGCGCGCGCCCGGCACCGTCGCCGTGGCGCGGCCGGCCGTGCGAGCCGATCACGTAGAAGAAGCGGTCGGCGAAGGCGGCGCCCTCGGCGTCCGGGTCGCCCTTCACGTCCTTGGCCGCGAGGCGGATCACGGCGCCGGGTGCCAGCGTGCGGTCCTTCATCGAGAAGAACTGCGCGTACTTCTTCTCGTCGTTGACGATCAGGCAGGCGGCGAAGCGCGGCCGGGTCGGCGCGCAGGCGGCGCCCGAGAGGTTCATGCGGGCGCGCGTGCGCGGTGTCTCGTCGGCCGTCTTGCGGGCGAAGTCGCCGTCGACCGACCAGCTCTTCGTCTCGGGCGCGAGCGCCGGCCTCTCGGCAACGGCCGGCGCGGCCAGTGCGACGAGCCAGAGCGTGCCGCCGAGGGCCGCGCCGAGCACGCGGGCGAGCGTCGTGGCGGCTGGGCGTCGGGTGCGAAGAGACGTCGGGCCCGTCGGCGGCGAGCGAAGCGGCATGGGTAGAAGCCCTCGTGATCGTCGTCCACCTAGCGCTGCCCTGGTATGCGGCGCAACACCCGTCGCGGCGCCCACCGGGGATGGTTTCGGAGTCCAAAAGGCGCTTTCATGCGGCGGAGTGCCGCCGCGGTCACACGCCCGGCGGGGGCAGGGTCGGAGCCGGGCCGGGCCTGCCCGAAATTGCCAGTCAAAGGATGTTCACATGCCGACCTTTTCGCCCGTCTCGCGCCGCCTCGTCCTGTCCGGTCTCGCCGCCGCGCTGCTGCCTGCCTCGGCCCTCCGGGCCGAGGAGCCGTGGCCGAGCCGGCCCGTCACCATGATCGTGCCGTTCGCGGCCGGCGGCTCCACCGACGTGATCGGCCGGGTCGTCGCCGAGGGCCTGCGCCAGGAGCTCGGCCAGCCGGTGCTGGTCGACAACCGCGGCGGCGCCGGCGGCACCATCGGCACGGCCGCGATCGTCAAGGCGCAACCCGACGGCTACACGATCGGCATGGGCACGGCCTCGACGCTGGCCATCAACCCGGCGGCCTACAAGACGCTCGGCTACGACGTGCTCACCGGCCTGATCCCGGTGTCGAACATCGCCGCGGTGCCGAACATCATGACGATCAACCCGTCCGTGCCGGCGACCGACATGAAGAGCTTCGTCGCCCTCGCCAAGGCGCAGCCCGGCAAGCTCGCCTATGCGTCGGCCGGCATCGGCTCGGTGTCGCATCTGATGGGCGAGCAGCTCAAGCTCGCGACCGGTACCGACATCGTCCACGTGCCGTATCGCGGCATCGGCCCGGCCCTCAACGACGCCGTCGGCGGCCAGGTGCAGGTGCTGTTCGACAACCTGCCCTCGACGCTGCCGATGGTGCAGGCCGGCAAGTTGCGCGCGCTCGCCGTGTCGGGGCCGAAGCGCGTCGCGGCGCTGCCCGACGTGCCGACCTTCACGGAGCTCGGCCTCGACGACCTCGGCTGGATGGCGTTCTTCGGCATCGTCGTGCCGGAGAAGACGCCACCCGCGATCGTGTCGAAGCTGCACGCCGCGACCGTCCGGGCGCTCGGCCACGCGGACGTGAAGAGCCGCCTCGTCGCCCAACAGGCCGTGATCGTCGGCAACACGCCCGCCGAGTTCGCCGCCGAGATCAAGCGCGACCTCGACCGCATGAAGCGCGCCGTCGCCGCGGCGAAGATCGAGCTGAACTGATAATCGCTAGACCCCGTGTCCCGGACGCGGTGCGACGCACCGCGCGCCGGGACCCGGGGGCATCGGACGAGGCGTCTGCTGACGGCTCTGTTCGGCGTCGGATTTCATGACGCAGCCCCGCTGTCCGCTCGTCCCCGCGAAGGCGGGGACCCAGGGCCGCACGACGCGCGGCTCCTGATGCCCGCCTTCGCGGGCATGAGCGGCGTGGGGGCGATTTCAGCGGAAGCTGATCGAGGCGTCTCGCGTGCCGCCCTGGGCCCCGGCTCGGCGGCCGGGGCACGAGGCTGATCCTCACGCGGGCGCTGTCGTTCCGAACCGCCTGGCCAGGAGATGATCCAGCGACATCACGCCGGCGCCGCGGGTCATCAGGATCAACAGGCACGCCGCCCAGGTGCCGTGCGTCGGCCAGGCGTCCGGATAGACCAGAATCTGGATCACCAGCGTCATGATCAGCAGCGCGAGCGCCGAGAGCCGCGTCGCGAGCCCGAGCACCAGCAGCACCGGGAACAGGTGCTCGGCGATCGCGGCCGCCGTGGCGGCGAGCGCCGGGTCGACCAGCGGCAGCCGGTACTCGTCGCGGAACAGGTCGACGGCCGTGTCCGAGAGGCCGAAGCCCGACACCTTGGTCTGGCCGGAGCGCCAGAACACGCCGGCGATCGACAGTCGCGCGACGAGGGCGACGAGCCCGTAGGGGATGCGCTCCAGCGCCGCCGTGACGCCTCGCGCCGCGGCGACGAATGGCGAGGGCGCGGACCGGGACAGGGTTGCGTCGGTCATGGAGCAGCCTCCGGAGACGGGGTGAGGGCGGCCGCCACACCGCTGCCGATCAGCAGCGCGAGCGCGGCGGTGGGATCGAAGCTTTCGTCGTCCGCGAAGGCCGTGCCGAGGGCGTCGACGATGGTGGCCTCGTTCTGCAACGCGCCGAGGAACGTGGCGGCGCCCGGCGGCAGCCGCAGCACCACGACGGTCAGATGCGGGCGGACGACGAGCGCATCCTCCGCCGTGCCGAAGTCGACCGGACCGAGCGGCGCCTCGCCGCTGTTCATCGCCCAGATCGTCACCACGGGACTCTTCGCGCGGACGATCTCGGCGGAGGGATGCAGCGTCACCCGCAACGCGCCCAGCGTGTCCGGGGCGATCGCGGAAAAGTCGGCGGGCCCCAGCGGTGTCGCGTCGGCGGCGTGATAGGCGCGGGTGCGCGCCGCCTCGAGCCGCACCACGTCGGCGAGCCACGGCATGTCGGCGGCCGGCGGAAACGCGCGCACGAAATCCGGGAACCGATCGCCATAGTGCATCAGCAGCGGCGAGCGCGGCGGCTGCGCCCGCACGAAGATCCGCGCCATGGCGACGAAGAACGCCTCGCCGACGATTCGTTCCGTCGCCGGGAAGCGGGCCCGCAAAGCCTCGATCAGCGAGACCGTGACGTTGTTGCGATAGACCCCGAAGCGCCGTTCCGGGTGCCGCGCCGTGTGCGACGTGACATCGGCCGGCAGCGGTCGGTCCGGATCGAGCAGGGCGGCCGCGAAGCCAACGGGATGAACGGTCGTCATGTCATGTCGTCCCATCGGGGGTTGTCCCCTCTCCCTGAGGGAGAGGGTCGACGCGCGAAGCGCGGCGGGGTGAGGGTTTACGGCGTCAGTTGGCGGGGCTCGGCACCCCCTCACCCGGATCTCGCGCTCGTCGCGCGAGACCCGACCTCTCCCCGCTGGGGAGAGGTGAAGACAAGGGCGTTGCTCATGCGGCGTCCTTTCGCGTTCGTGCGGCGCTCAGCATCGCGCGCGCCCGCTCCGCCTCGGCCCGCAGCACCGGCCAGTCGGGCACGTCGTTGTCCCATTCGATCAGGGACGGCAGCGGCCCGGTGCGGGCGATCACCTGTGCGTAGAGGGTCCACACCGGATCGGCGACCGGCGTGCCGTGGGCGTCGATCAGCAGCGGCGCGCCGGTGTCGTCGACCGCCTCCGCGTGGCCGCCGAGATGGATCTCCCGCACGTGCTCCAGCGGAAAGTCCTTCAGATAGGTCTCCGCCGAGGTGCCGTGGTTGGTGGCCGAGACGAACACGTTGTTGACGTCGAGCAGGAGCCCGCAGCCGGTGCGGCGCGCGACCTCGCGCAGAAAATCCGTCTCGGCGATCGTGCTGGTCTCGAACAGCACATAGGTCGACGGGTTCTCCAGCAGCATCTGGCGACGCAGCGCGGTCTGCACCGTGTCGACATGCTCGCAGACACGGGCGAGCGTCTCCGTCGTGTACGGCAAGGGGAGGAGGTCGTTATAATAAACGGCATCGTGCGACGACCAGGCGAGATGCTCGGAAAAGCTCGCCGGCGGATGGCGTGCGCACAGCGCCGCCAGGCGGGCGAGATGCTCCGGATCGAGCGGTCGCATCGCCCCGATCGACAGGCCGACGCCGTGGATCGACAGCGCGTATCGTTCGCGCAACGCCCCGAGCATCGCGTGCGGCGGACCGCCGGCGCCCATGTAGTTCTCGGCGTGGATCTCGACGAAGCCGAGCGGCGCGGCGTCGCCGAGCAGGCCGTCGAGATGCTGCGGCTTGAAGCCGACGCCGGCATCGACCGGCAGAGCGGAACGGGCGTGGGTCATGAGGGTCTCGTCTGGATTGCCGAGCCGAGGATCGACGGCGCGGCGGAACTCTGCGCCGCGCCGTCGCGATCGGTGGGTCCTGATCAGCTCGGCCCGATCAGCCCGGCCCGATCAGCCCGGCGTGATCAGCTCGGCGTGATCAGCTCGCCTTGGCGGTGAGCGAGCCCACGCCCTTCGGGGTCTTCATCGTGGTGCAGGTGCCCTTGGCGACGTACTTCCAGGCATTGCCCTGGTAGTCGACCTTGGAGGTGCCGGCGCAGGTGGTGCCGGGGCCGGCCGCGCAGTCGTTCTGCCCCTTCAGGGCGACGCCGTAGCACTTCTCCTTGTCGGAGCCCTGCGCCGCGGCGGGCGTGGCGGCGAGCGACAGCGCCGCGGCGAGCGAGCCGGCGAGCACGGCGGCGAGGGCGGGCTTGGTGGTCATCGCATGATCTCCGTGAGACGAGAGGGTCCGTCGCGGCGCCGCGTCCCGGGCGTCGCAGGCGGGCCTGAGCGGCCGGCCGTACAGGCTCTTACGGAAGGGGGCACCATCGGTTACGTCTTCACGCCCATGTGTTCGTGCTGCGCGCGCCGTCAAACGCTCGTGTCGTATCGGTGTGTCGCGTAACAAAGCCGGGGGCGTGCCCGAAGGAACATCACGGGTGAGCACGGACGACGACGATTGGAGCGGACTGATGCGGCTGGCGCTCGCGGGCGACGCGGCGGCCTACGACCGTTGCCTGCGCGGCATGGCGGCGCGGCTGCGCGCCGGCGTGCGCCGCGCGATCGTGCGGGCCGGGCTCGCCGCCAACGACGCCGAGGACGTCGTCCAGGAGATCCTGCTCGCCGTCCATCTCAAGCGCCACACCTGGGACGCGGCGCGTCCGATCGGCCCATGGCTCGCGGCCATCGCCCGACACAAGACGATCGACGCGATCCGCCGCCGCGGCGGCCGGTCGGGCGTGCCGCTCGACGACGTCGTCGACACGCTGGCGGCGCCGTCCGAGGAGCCGGCGATCCGCGAGACCGAGCTCGTCCGTGCGCTCGAGACGCTGCCGGCCGGCGAGCGCGCCGCCGTCACGGCGATCGCGGTCGACGGCGCCGGCATCGCCGAGGCGGCGAAGAAGCTCGGCACCAGCGAGGGCGCGCTGCGGGTGGCGCTGCATCGCGGCCTCGCCCGGCTGAGTCGCACCGCCGCCGAGCGCACCTGAGCGACACGCACGCGAGACATGCGAGACCGGACGAACCGAATCTGGACGCACGGAACCTGGACATGAGAACCGACGATCTGCTCCGCACCCTGGTGGCCGACGGCGACGCGACGGAGCCCCGGCTCGTCGTCGCGCTGCCGGTCGCGGCCGCCGCCGGGCTCTTGGTCGCCGTCGCGCTGTTCGGGCTCGCGCTCGGGCCACGCGCCGACCTCGCGACCGCGGCGCAGACGCTGCGCTTCGTCCTCAAGCCGCTGGAGATGGGACTGTTCGCGATCGTCGCCGGCGCGCTCGCGGTCCGGCTCGCCGAGCCGGCCGCCCCGGTGCGCCGGATCGCCGCCGGCCTCGCGGCCCCGGCCGGCCTGCTCGGGGTCTCGGTCGCGGCCGAGCTCGCCACCGTGCCGGCCGCCGACTGGGGCCGGCGTCTGGTCGGAAGCAACGCCCGGGTCTGCCTCGTCGCCATCCCGCTGCTCTCGGTCCCGGTCCTGGTCGCGACCCTGTGGGCGCTGCGCGGCGGCGCCCCGCTGCACCCGGCGCGGGCCGGGGCGGCGGCCGGCCTGTTCAGCGCCGCCGTGGCGGCTGCTCTCTACGCCCTGCACTGCACCGATGATTCACCACTGTTCGTCGCCACCTGGTACACGCTGGCGACCGCCCTGGTCGTCGTCGTCGGGGCGCTCGCCGGAGCGCGCGTGCTGCGCTGGTAGCGGCGACGCCGGCCGACGGTCGGAACAAACCGCCCGGCCGGCTCTTGGACATCGGTCTTGGACATCCGTCGCGGCCCCGCCGCCGCGCGACCCCACCGTTCATCCGCAGGAGACGCGCCCATGCAGACCGACCGCCGTTCCGCCGATCCCCGCAGCGAGCGTTTCGAGAGGCTTCTCGGCTCGGCCGTCGTAGCGGTCTGGGACCGCCTGCCGCAGGATGTGCAGCAGGACCTGTTCGAGGAGGCCGTCCTGGCCGGCCACACGAGCGAGCGCGACGAGGCCTTGCGCGAAAAGCTCGCCGTGTTCCTGCACGATCATCACGCGCGCACGGCCGACGCCTGAGCCGCCGCCGCGGCGCGCCCGGACGGTCGGGCCGGTGAGGACTTGTTCGCCGCGTTCTGTTTCGCTCCGTGTCGCGGCGGAGCGGGCCCTTCAGGCGGGCGGCGTCCGGGGCTAGGGTGAGGGCGCCGTTTTTGCGCCGCGCTTTCCCGGCAGAAGGACCGCCATGCGCCCCATCCCCCTGATTCTCGCCGTCGCTCTGCTCGGAGCCACAGCCGGAGCCACAGCCGGCCCGGCGACGGCCGCACCCGCCGGTTCGGCCGGGGCATCGTCGTCCGGTCCGTCCGCCGCCAAGGGTGCGGGGACGACCGAGCCCGCTGCCGGGCCCGCCAAGAAGCGGACGAAGGTGACGGTGCGGCGGTCGCGCGGCTACGGCTTCCTGCCCGGCTACGAGCCGCCACAGGACACCAGTCCCTACCGATCGCGCGATTCGTGGATCGCTCGTCCCTACGGTCCGGGCCGGCGCTATCTCACCCCGGGCGGGTGGCAGTGGGTGTACGGCTGGGGCGGCGCCCGCTTCTACCAGGGCCGCTGGAACGGCGGCGGCTTCGGTCCGTGCTGGACCGACACGCCGATCGGCCCGGTGTGGAACTGCGGCAAGTAGACGCCGCCGTCACGGCTTCGGCGGGGCCGGGGAGGCCGGCGGAGGCGTCGGCGCGGCGCCTTTCGGTGCGTCCGCCGGGGCGGCGTTCTTCGGCGCCGGATCGGGCGGCACGTCGCGCACGCGCAGGCAGGCCGTCTCGCGCGGCAGGCAGGCCGGCCCCGGATTGGCGCACACGGTCTTGCCGTCCTCGCCTCTCAGGCAGGTGACGCAGCCGTCGCCCCAGGCCAGACAGGCCGGAGTCTTCGCCCCGAACGCCTGCACGGCGGCTCGCTCGGCCGCGAGCGCGTCATCCGAAGCGGCGTCGCCTGCGGCATCGCCGCCGCTCGCACCGGCATCGGGGCTCGGAGGCGCGGTCGGCGCCGGCACCGCGATGTCGTCTGGTCCGGGCAGGTCGGCAGCCGCGAGCGCCGTCACCAGAGTGGCCGCGGCGAGGACGAGGAACGTCGCCCACATCGGCACGAGCGACGAGCGGCGCAGCATCGGCATGGCGGCAGTCCTTCGGCTTCAGGGGCTCCGAACCGTGCCGCATAGCACGCCCGACGCGCCGCGCCAGCCGCCGACCAGCGGTTTGATCCGGGAGCGAGCCGCGGCGCCGGACGGTATGAATGAAGGACGTAACGAGAACATATTGCGAAATGAGAACAGATGGTGTACGGTCTAGCTCATGGAGGCGCGGCCTGCGTTGTCGGCCCTCCGAATCCCGGGCATAGAGGAGGCGTTGATGGCGTCGGCCCCCCTGCGAGTCGTTGAGAATACCTCCATGGACAAGACCAAGGCCCTCGATGCCGCGCTTACTCAGATCGAGCGCGCCTTCGGCAAGGGCTCGATCATGCGGCTCGGCAAGTCGACCAAGCCGCTCGAGGTGGACACGGTATCGACCGGCTCGCTCGGCCTCGACATCGCGCTCGGCGTCGGCGGTCTGCCGCGCGGCCGCGTGGTCGAGATTTTCGGTCCCGAATCCTCGGGCAAGACGACGCTGGCCCTGCACACCGTCGCCGAGGCGCAGAAGAAGGGCGGCATCTGCGCCTTCGTCGACGCCGAGCACGCCCTCGACCCGGTCTATGCCCGCAAGCTCGGCGTCAATCTCGACGACCTCCTGATCTCGCAGCCGGACGCCGGCGAGCAGGCGCTGGAGATCGCCGACACGCTGGTGCGCTCGGGCGCCGTCGACGTGCTGGTGGTCGACTCGGTCGCCGCGCTGGTGCCGCGCGCCGAGCTCGAAGGCGATATGGGCGACGCCCAGCCCGGCATGCAGGCGCGGCTGATGAGCCAGGCGTTGCGCAAGCTGACGGCGTCGATCAGCCGCTCCAACACCATGGTGATCTTCATCAACCAGATCCGCATGAAGATCGGCGTGATGTACGGCTCGCCCGAGACCACGACGGGCGGCAACGCGCTCAAGTTCTACGCCTCGGTCCGCCTCGACATCCGCCGCATCGGCGCGATCAAGGAGCGCGAGGAGGTCATCGGCAATCAGACCCGCGTCAAGGTGGTGAAGAACAAGCTCGCCCCGCCGTTCAAGCAGGTCGAGTTCGACATCATGTACGGCGAGGGCGTGTCCAAGCTCGGCGAGATCATCGACCTCGGCGTCAAGGCCGGGATCGTCGAGAAGTCGGGCGCCTGGTTCTCCTACGACTCGACCCGCATCGGCCAGGGCCGCGAGAACGCCAAGACGTTCCTGCGCAACAATCCCGACGTCGCCGCCAAGATCGAGCAGGCGGTGCGCCAGAACGCCGGGCTGATCGCCGAGCAGATTCTCGCCGGCGAGCCCGAGGAGGACGACGACGAGGGCGGCGAGGAGTAGGCGCGTCGCCCGCCGGCGATCGGCGCCACCGCCAGTCGCGGCGGCGCCGGGACGGGATCGTCGCAGCGCGGTTCGACCCGATCGGGGCGGACCGCGCTGCGCAGTGCTTCGAGAGCTGAGCCACCGTGGTGGGATGGCCAGCGAACGTCTCCGCCCGACGATCGCGTGATCGCGTGATCGTGCGGGGCGGAGACGTTCGGACTTCTCGCCGTCGCGGCTCGCGGACGCCGTCGCGCTGTGTCGCTTGTGCCGTCCGTATCGCGCGCCATCGCTCGGACGGGCATGTCCGGGCGGGCATGTCCGCGCCGGGGAAGGCGCGTTTGCCCGAGCCGGCCTCGCGTCGAGCCGGCGCCGGCGACGACCACACCGCCGCGCGCGCCCGTCCCGTGGGCGCCTGTCCGCCGTGCGTCGATGTCCCGCGCGCGCATCCTGCCGGCCCCCTTGCCGCTGCCCCCCCCTTGCCGCCGGCCCCCTGCCGGATCGCCGAGACGTCGGATTGCCGGCGCGCCGCGTCTCGGCTAGGCCGAAACGATGCGCATATCGTCATCCGGGCCGGCAGGGCCGCACCGTCAAGAGCCGTCGCGACTCCCCGCGCCGCCGTCGCCGCCCGTCGCCCTGTCGCCCGGCGCCTCCCGGCCCGTCGCGCCCGTCTCTCCCGTCGCGCCCGCCTTGCCGGCGGGGCCGCCCGCGGTCCTCGGTGACCTGCGCTTCACGGCCACGACGACGGCGCCGTGGTCGCGGTCGGCGGCGCCCGCGCTCCCGCCCGAGGGCCCCGGCCCGCGCCGGCTCGGCCGGTTCGCCGTGCTCGCCGTCGCCGTGATCGCCATGGCGCTCGCCGGCGCCCTGCTGCACGCCTATTGGACCGCCCCGGAGGGGCTGTGGACCGACGTCCATCATGACCGCAACGGCCATTTCGGCTTCGGCCTCGATCTCGCGCTGGCGTTGCGCCAGGGCGATGTCGGCGGTTTCCTGTCCCATCTCTCCCGGGCCGTGGTGTGGCCGCCCGTCAACGGGCTCGTGCTGGCCGGCGTGCTGCTCGCCGGCGGACCCGACCTTCGCCTCGCCATCGTGCCGGCGCTGCTCGGTGGGTCGCGACCGTGATCCTGACCGCCGTGCTGGCCCGCCGGCTGGTCGATCCTCCGCACCTCGTATCGCCCGTCGGCGCGCCGGACGGCGCCGCAGCGGATCGTCCCGGCCCGCCCACCGGCGCGGCCGGAGCGGTCGCCGCCGCGGTCGCCGGGGCGTTGGCGCTGTCGAGCCCGGCCTTCGCGCTGCTCGGCTCGGACGTGCTGCTGGAGGGGCCCGGTGCCGCGCTGTCGGCGCTCGCGCTGCTCTGCTTCGTCCGCGCCGCCGAGATGCCGTCCGGGCTCGACCGCCGCGAGGCCGTCCGGCGCTGGCGCATGCTCGGCCTCGTCCTCACCGTTCTGTTCTTCACCAAGGGCAACTACTGGGGCCTGGTGGTGGCGGCGCTCGCCGTCACGGCGGCGATCGAGCACCGCGCCGCGCTCGCGCGCCTCGTCCGCGTCGTCGTCGCGCAGGCCCGCCCGCCGTCGCCCGGTCGCCTCGTCGCCGGCCTGGCGCGCGACCCGCTGGTGATCGCCGCGCTCGTCGTCGCCGGGCTGGTGGTGGTGATCTATCGCCGCGGGCCGACGAGCCTCGACCTGCTCGGCCGCACCGTGTCGCTGTACCCGCCCGAGAATCTCGTCACCGTCGCCTATGCGCTGCTGTTCGCCCGGGTCGCGATCGCCTGGGCACGGCACCGCGACCGTCTCGCGCCGGCGCTCGGCGTGCCGGGCCGGGCGATCCTCGCCTGGCACGTCCTGCCGGTCGCCGTGTCGTTCCTGATTCCCAAGCGGCTGCCTGCCTTCCTGTGGTTCGTCGGGCCGACCAACGCGCCCTCCGGGGCCGGCTTCGATCCGCTGCACGCCGCCCGGGTCTACGCCGCCGCGGCGGCCGAGAGCTTCCATGCCGTGCCGGCCGCGGCGGTCGCCGTCGCGGTGCTGTTCGCGATCGCCCTCGTCGCCGGCCGGCGATGGCCGCCGGGCGGCCGCGCCGTGCTGCTGCTGGCGCTGGTCGGCGCCGCCGGCGTCATCGTCCATCCGCATCACCAGCCACGCTTCCTCGCCTCCTGGCTGTTCGCCTGGTGGGTCGGGGCGGGTGTCGGCGCCGGGATCCTGGTGACCGCCACGGCGCGCCGCTTCCCGGTTGGCGCGACGGTCGCCGGCGCCGTCGTCGCC
>NZ_JBEOMB010000093.1:0-5948 GCF_046000175.1 Rhodoplanes sp. SY1 | reverse complement strand
GATCAGCCCCTCGGTCTCGTAGGCCTGCACGTCGGATGCGCCGATCCGTTCGGCTTCGGCGTCGAGGAGCCGCCCCCACGCTCCGCCGAGGCAGTACGGCTTCAGCGCCTGCTTCAGGCCGGCGGATTGCAACAGCACCGTGAGCCCGGTGAGGGTCCGCTCGTTCACGGGCGCCGAGGCGAGCGACGTCAGGGCCGACCAGACGTGCTCCTTGGCGTCGGGCGTGACCGTCACGCCCTCCCGGTCGAGGATCGCGGCGAGCCATTCGGACGCCCAGGCGCGTTCGGCCGGATCGTCGATCGCGAACAGGGGCGCCAGCGCGACCGACTCGGTCGCGTCCTCGGAGAGCCCGCCGCCGAGATCGTGCCAGTCGCCGCCCATGGCAAGCACCGCCGCGCGGATCGAGCCGCCGAAGTCGAAGGCGAACACCTGGGCGCCAGGGTAGCGGCGGAACTGCAGCGCCATGAGCGCGAGCAGCACGCTCTTGCCGGCGCCGGTCGGGCCGATCACCAGTGTGTGGCCGACATCGCCGACATGAAGCGACAGCCGGAACGGCGTCGCGCCCTCGGTCCGGGCGAACAGGAGCGGCGGTCCGTCGAGGTGCTGGTTCCGCTCCGGTCCAGCCCAGACCGCCGACAGCGGGATCATGTGGGCGAGGTTGAGGGTCGAGATCGGCGGCTGGCGCACATTGGCGTAGACGTGCCCGGGCAGGCTGCCGAGCCAGGCCTCGACGGCGTTCAGGCCCTCCAGCATGCAGGTGAAGCCGCGGCCTTCGATCACCTTGGCGGCGAGCCGGAGCTTCTCGTCGGCGCCGCTCGGGTCGTCGTCCCAGACGACGACGGACGCGGTCACGTAGGCCTCGCCGGCGAGGTCGGCGCCGAGCTCCTGGAGAGCGGCGTCGGCATCGAGCGCCTTGTTGTGGGCATCGTTGTCGAAAAGCGTCGACGCCTCGTTGGTGATCGCCTCCTTCAGGATCGCGGCGACCGACTTGCGCTTGGCGAACCAGTGGCGGCGGATGCGGCCGAGCACCTTCACGGCATCGGTCTTGTCGAGGCAGATCGCCCGGGTCGACCAGCGGTACGGGAAGGCGAGCCGGTTCAGCTCGTCGAGGATCCCGGGCCAGGTCGCAGACGGAAACCCGGCCACCGTGAGGACCCGCAGATGCGCGCTGCCGAGCCGCGGCGCGAGGCCGCCCGTGAACGGCTCGTCGACCAGGATCGCATCGAGATACATCGGCACCTCGCGGACCCGCACCCGGTGCCGCCGCGTCGAGACGCAGGCATGCAGCCAGGTCAGCGTCTCGCCGTCCGACAGCCAGGCGGCCTCCGGCACGAATCCATCGATCAGGGCGAGGACCCGATCGGTGCGGTCGATGAAAGTCGTGAGCACCTCGTTCCCAGACGCACTTCCGTCAGGGGTGCGGCCCTCGTACAGCCAGGCCTCGGCGCGCGCGGCCTCCTCGGCCGGCGGCAGGAACAGAAGCGTGAGGTGGTAGGCGCTCTCGAAGTGCCTGCCCTCCTCCTCGAACTGGGCCCGGCGCTCGGCGTCGACCAGCGCCGAGGCCGGGTCCGGATAGATGCTGGCCGGATAGTCCTGCGCCGGAATACGGCTCGCCTCGACGAAGACGGCCCAGCCGGAGCCGAGCCGGCGCAAGGCATCGTTCAGCCGGCCGGCGACGCCGACCAGCTCGGCCGGTGTCGCCGACTCGAGGTCCGGGCCCCGGAATCGCGCCGTGCGCTGGATCGAGCCATCCTTGTTCAGGACGACGCCTGGTGCGACCAGGGCCGCCCAGGGCAGGAAGTCGGCGAGACGCTGCGGCTTGTTGCGGTATTCGGCGAGGTTGAACATCGAACAGCTCAGGCACCGAGGTGGGTGGGGTAGCGCAGATGCCGACGCACGACGTCGACGAACAGCGGATCGCGCCTCGCCGCCCACGCCGCCACGCCGTGCCCGACGAGGCCGAGCACCAGGCCGACGATCCACAGGCGCAGGCCGAGGCCTATCGCGGCGGCGAGCGTTCCGTTGAGGATTGCGATCGGACGCGGCGCCCCGGCGAGCAGGATCGGGTCGGTCAGGGCGCGATGGACCGGTGCCTCGAAGCCTGGGACCAGGTCGGTGCTGGTCGTCACAGCAGCGCTCCGCCGCCGAACGAGAAGAAGGACAGGAAGAACGAGCTCGCCGCGAAGGCGATCGACAAGCCGAACACGATCTGCACCAGCCGGCGAACGCCGCCCGACGTGTCGCCGAAGGCGAGCGTCAGGCCGGTCATGATGATGATGATCACGGCCATGATCTTGGCGACGGGCCCTTCGATCGATTGCAGGACCTGCTGGAGCGGCTGCTCCCACGGCATGTTCGAGCCGGCCGCATGGGCCGGGGCCGCCATCAATGCGAGCACGGCGGCCGAGGTCGTCGTGAGAACGAAGTTGCGGATGGGATTCGTCGCGGTCGCGATGGTCATGCGGACTCTCCTGTCGTGAGCGTGGTGGCCGGTGAGAGGACGTAGTCGCCGGCCGGGCCGAGGCCGGATACCGCGGCGAGCTCGATGAGACGGCGTTCGCTGCCGCGGCCGGCCAGGACGGCGATCACGTCGATGGTCTCGGCGATGAGGGCGCGCGGGACGGTGACGACCGCCTCCTGAACGAGCTGCTCGAGACGGCGCAGCGCCCCGAGCGCCGTTCCGGCATGGATGGTCCCGATCCCGCCAGGGTGGCCAGTCCCCCAGGCCTTGAGAAGGTCGAGCGCCTCGGCGCCGCGCACCTCGCCGATCGGGATGCGGTCGGGGCGAAGCCGCAGCGACGAGCGCACGAGATCGGCGAGCGACGCGACGCCGTCCTTGGTCCGCAACGCGACCAGGTTTTTGGCCCTGCACTGAAGCTCGCGCGTATCCTCGATCAGCACGACCCGATCGGTCGTGCTCGCGACCTCGGCCAGCAGCGCGTTGACGAGCGTCGTCTTGCCGGTCGAGGTGCCGCCGGCGACCAGCACGTTGCGGCGTCGCGCGACGGCGTCACAGAGAGTTGCCGCCTGTTCGGCCGTCATGATCCCGGCGGCGGCGTAATCGTCGAGCGTGAAGACGGCAACCGCTGGCTTGCGGATCGCGAATGCAGGGGCAGCGACCAGCGGCGGGATCAGACCCTCGAACCGCTCGCCGGTCTCCGGCAGCTCGGCCGACACCCGTGGCGACGCCGCATGCACCTCGGCGCCGACGTGATGCGCCACCAGACGGACGATCCGTTCGCCATCGGCAGCGGACAGATGCTCGCCGGTGTCCGTCAGGCCCTCGGCGAGCCGATCGACCCACAGCCGACCGTCCGGATTGAGCATGACCTCGACGACATTCGGATCGGCGAGCCAACCGGCAATCGACGATCCCAGCGCGGTCCGCAGCATCCGCGCTTGTCGCGCCGAAGCCTCGGTTCTGCTCTCCTGCCGCCCCACCTTGCCGCCCCCCGGTCAGGCTCGCCGACATGGGCGAGCACCGGGGCCGATTAAGAAAGGCCACTGACTGCGAGGCGCAACAAGCGAGTCGTCCGCGTAGTGCGGTGGAGTGGAATGACAGGAGATCGGCGAGTACCACTTCGATCGCCTCGTTGGTGCAAACAAGCAGGCCGAGGTCGGCATCGCTGTGTGCCCCTGGTACCGCAGCTTCCTATGAGACAGCCGCGATGGTGGCAGGCGATCGTCACGGCGGTGCGCGAGGGCCGCGCCGTCTAGGACATTGCAGCAGGATGATCGGCTGGACGCTGCCGATCACGGCGGCGAGACGACGTGGCGCGATCCCCACTCTAGGGAAGGAGCGCCATCTCGGCTGGCACCTGCGCGAGCGGGATCAGCCGCGCCAGCGGATCGGCGCGTCGTCCGTCGCCGCGGCCAGGCCGACGACGATCGCGTGGTGCGGTGACAGCCGGCAGGCCGGATCGGTGGCGCGCGCGTCGCCGGTGAGCGCGAGGGCCTGGCACCGGCAGCCGCCGAAGTCGCGGTCGCGCCACGCGCAGCTCGCGCAGGGCTCGCGCATCCAGTCGGTGCCGCGGAACGCCGCGAAGGCCGGTGACGTGCGCCAGATGCGATCGAGCGGCTGGTCGCGCACCGACCAGAACGCCAGTCCCGGAATGGTCTGGGCGGCGTGGCACGGCAGCACCAGGCCGGAGGGCGTCACGTTCAGCGACCGGCGCCCCCAGCCGCCGAGGCACGGCTTCGCGAGGCCGGCATGGTGGTCCGGCATCACGGCCTCGACGATCAGACGGCCGCGCACGGCCTCGCGCGCCACATCGAGCGCGGCGGCGGCGGTCGCGACCTGATCCGGGGTCGGCATCAGGGCGGAGCGGTTGGCGAGCGCCCAGCCGTGATACTGCGCGTGGGCGATCTCGACGCGGCCGGCGCCGAGCGCCTCGGCGAGCGCGACGATCGCCGGAATGCGGCCGATATTGCCGCGGTGGATCACGCAATTGACGGTGAGCGGCAGGCCCAGCCGGACGGCCTCCTCCGCGATCCGGCGCTTACGCGCGAACGCCCCCGGCCGGCGGGCGATGCGATCCGCCTCGCCCGGGTCGACGTCCTGGATCGAGACCTGGACGTGATCGAGGCCGGCCTCGACGAGCGCGGCGAGCCGCTGCTCGGTGAGGCCGACCGCCGACGTGATCAGGTTAGTGTAGACGCCGGCCGCCCGTGCGGCAGCGACGAGGTCCACGAGATCGGGACGGAGCACCGGCTCACCGCCCG
Organism: Rhodoplanes sp. SY1; assembly: GCF_046000175.1. Taxonomy (NCBI): domain Bacteria; kingdom Pseudomonadati; phylum Pseudomonadota; class Alphaproteobacteria; order Hyphomicrobiales; family Nitrobacteraceae; genus Rhodoplanes; species Rhodoplanes sp. SY1. The sequence continues at coordinate 1,226 of NZ_JBEOMB010000093.1, read as the reverse complement.
AGAGATGGAGCTGGAGAACGCCGAGCGCCGCAGCCTCGTGGAACACCCGGCTCCAGGTCGCCGTGTCGAGTTCGTCGGTGCGCGGCTCGAGCGAGAGCGGGTTGGAGCAGTAGGGGCAGCCGAGCGGACAGCGATGCGTCAGCTCGGCGAGCAGCCCCAGCGGCGGCGGCAGCGCATCCACGTCACAGATCCACGAGGTGCTTGTCGGCGAGCGCCCGGAGCAGCGTCGCGACATCGCCCGCGATCCTTTCGCGCGGGGCCTGATAGTGACTCGCGAGGGCGTCGACGAGCTCGGTCATGGTCGCACTGCCATCGCAACGCCCCAGGATGTCGGCGGCGACGGGGTCGAGCTTCAGAATCCGCTCGGGCGCGAGCAGCACCGGGCCGCCGTGCGCCGCGCTGTTCGTCAGCCGGACGCCGCGGGCGAGCCGCGGCCGCGCATCCGCCGGAAGCGCGCCGTTCTCCATGCCGCTCTCCATCATGTCGCCTCCGGGACGACGGGAGCGCCGGTGTCACGGGCGTCCGGCACGAAGGCGCTCGGCGGGATGTGGCCCGGAGTCACATAGGCCGCGTAGAGCGCGTCGAGCATCGTCCACAGCACTTCGCACTTGAACACCAGCGCGTCCTGGACCTGCCGCTGCAGCACCGGCGTGGTCGCGTGCGCCTTGACGTAGCGGAGCGCGAACGCGCTGTCGCGCGACGCCTGCGGCGGCCGCGCCTGGAAATAGGCGAGCGTCTCCGGCGTGACGAAGTCGTAGTGCTTCAGCATGCCGTCGATGCGCTCGCCGATGACGGCGGGCGAGAACAGCTCGGTGAGCGACGACGCGATCGCCTCCAGGAGCGACCGGCTGCGGACGAAATCCAGATAGGCGAGTGCCGCGAACCGGCTCGCCGGCAACGCCTGCGTCTGCGAAACGACGGTCTCGCGCGCGAGGCCGAGGCCGTCGGTCAGCGTCAGCCAGCGGGCGAGACCGCCCTCGCCGCCTCGTCCATCGCCGCCCTCGCCCTCCTCGTTTTCGCTGCCGCCGTCGTGATCGACCAGCCGGCTGCGCCAGGCCCGCCGCACCGCCGGGTCGTCGCAGCGGGCGATCAGGGCGGCGTCCTTGAGCGGGATCACGGCCTGGTAGCAGTAGCGGTTGAGCGCCCAGGCCTGGACCTGACCGCGACTGCAACGGCCGCCGTGCAGCATCCGGTGAAAGGGATGTTTGTCGTGATAACGACGCGCG
>NZ_JBEOMB010000092.1:0-2581 GCF_046000175.1 Rhodoplanes sp. SY1 | reverse complement strand
CCTGACGTCGCTCGCCTCGGCGCCCGTGAACGAGCGGACCCTCACCGGGCTCACGGTGCTGTTGCAATCCGCCGGCCTGAAGCAGGCGCTGAAGCCGTACTGCCTCGGCGGAGCGTGGGGGCGGCTCCTCGACGCCGAAGCCGAACGGATCGGCGCATCCGACGTGCAGGCCTACGAGACCGAGGGGCTGATCGAGACCGATGCCGCCCCGGCCGTCCTCACCTACCTGTTCCACCGGCTCGAGGCTCGCCTGGACGGCCGGCCGACCCTTCTGATCATCGACGAGGGCTGGCTCGTCCTCGAGGACCCGACCTTCGGGTCCCAGGTCCGGGAATGGCTCAAGACGCTGCGCAAGAAGAACGCCAGCGTGGTGTTCGCGACCCAGTCGCTCGCCGACATCGAGACCAGCACGATCGCGCCGGCCATCGTCGAGAGCTGCCCGACGCGGCTGTTCCTGCCCAACGATCGCGCCGTCGAGCCGCAGATCGCCGCCATCTACCGGCGCTTCGGCCTCAACGAGCGCCAGATCGAGATCCTCGCCCGGGCGACACCGAAGCGCGACTACTACTGCCAGTCGCGCCGCGGCAACCGGCTGTTCGAGCTCGGCCTCGGCGAGGTCGCGCTCGCCTTCTGCGCGGCGTCCTCCAAGTCCGATCAGTCCGCCATCGCCGAGACTCTCCGCGAGCACGGCCGCGCCGGCTTCGCCGCCGCCTGGCTGCGGCGCAAGGGGCTCGCCTGGGCCGCCGATCTTCTGGCCGAGCAGACATCCCAGGACATCGCGACGCCATCCGCCACGGAGGTCAGCCCATGAGCCGGCAGTGCTCCCGCCGTTCGTTCTTCGGAAGCGCGATCCGTGTTTCGGCCGGGGTGGGCGTGCTCGCCGTCGTGTCGACGGCCGGCTCCGCCCAGATGCTCGTCTATGATCCCTCGAACTATGCCCAGAACGTGCTGCAGGCCGCCCGCTCGCTCGAGCAGATCAACAATCAGATCACCGGCCTGCAGAACCAGGCCCGGATGCTGCTCAACCAGGCCCGGAACTTGGCGAGCCTGCCGTACTCGTCACAGCAGACGATCCAGCAGTCGTTCCAGAGGACGCGGCAGCTCCTCGATCAGGTCCAGCGCATCTCCTTCGACCTCGACCAGATCGACCGCAGCTTCACGCGGAGCTACCCGCAAGCCTATTCCGGCACCGCCTCGTCGCAGCAGCTCGCCTCCGACGCCAAGGAGCGCTGGCAGACCTCCCATGCCGCGTTCCAGGATTCGCTGCGGGTCCAGGCCGGCGCCGTGCAGTCGCTCGACACGACCCGCGGCGAGACCGACACGCTCGTCGCCGCGAGCCAGGCCGCCGTCGGCGCCCTGCAGGCGGCCCAGGCCGGCAACCAGCTCATCGCCTTGCTGATCCGCCAGCTCGCAGACCTGACCGCGGTCCTCGCGGCGCAGGCCCGGGCCGACAGCCTCTCGGGCGCCCGCAGCAGTGCCAGCCAGGAGCAGGCACGCGCCCAGCTCGACCGCTTCCTCACCACGGGCCAGGGCTACCAGGCCCAGCCCGTCCGCATGTTCAGCCCGTAGGGGAGGATGGAATGACCGCCAAGACCCTGGTTCGTGTCGTCGTGGTCGCGCTCGCCGGCGCCTCTGTCGTGACGGCCGTCGCCGTCACGGGCCGAATGGCCGAGGAGCCGGGCCGCGCGCCTGAGATGCCGGCCGGCCCGGCCGGCGATCCGCTGGCGCGCGAGCTCGCCCGCTGCAAGCGGTTGCGTCTGGCCGAAGCCGACGATGCGGCCTGTCGGGCGGTCTGGGCCAAGAACCAGGACCGCTTCTTCGGATCGAGCCGGAGCACGGAGGTACCGACCGGGTCCGTTCGACCGGAGACGAGCGTCCGGTCTCCCGGCTCCCCGGGCGACGAGCCATCGCCATTGGCGCCCAACGCCGAGCCGCGGCGGCCCGCGAGCCACGGGGCGGTCGACTGACATGAACACCGGCATCATCGACCGCTTCACCGAGGTGTTCTCGCGCTACATCGATTCCGGCTTCGGCCTGCTCGGCGGCGAGGTCGCGTTCCTCGCCTCCACACTGATCGTCATCGACGTGACGCTGGCCGGCCTGTTCTGGGCGTCCGGCAATGGCGAGGACGTCATCACCCGCCTGGTCCAGAAGACCCTCTATGTCGGGTTCTTCGCCTTCCTCATCGGCAACTTCAACCGCCTTGCCGGGCTGGTGTTCGAGTCCTTCGCCGGGCTCGGCCTGAAGGCCTCCGGGTCGAGCCTCTCGGCCGACCAGTTCCTGCAGCCGGGCCGCATCGCCCAGGTCGGCATCGACGCCGGCAAGCCGATCCTCGCCGCTGCGGGACAGCTCGTCGGCTACGTGTCGTTCTTCGAGAACTTCATCCAGATCGCCGTGCTGCTGATCGCCTGGTTCGTCGTGCTCGTCGCCTTCTTCATCCTGGCGATCCAGCTGTTCGTGACCCTGATCGAGTTCAAGCTGACGACGCTCGCCGGCTTCGTGCTCGTCCCGTTCGGCCTCTTCGCCAAGACCGCGTTCCTGGCCGAGCGCGTGCTCGGCAACGTCGTCTCCTCCGGCATCA
>NZ_JBEOMB010000091.1:0-2579 GCF_046000175.1 Rhodoplanes sp. SY1 | reverse complement strand
CCCTGACGTCGCTCGCCTCCGCGCCCGTGAACGAGCGGACCCTCACCGGGCTATCGGTGCTGTTGCAATCCGCCGCTCTGAAGCAGGCGTTGAAGCCGTATTGCCTCGGCGGAGCGTGGGGGCGGCTCCTCGATGCCGAGGCCGAGCGAATCGGCGCGTCCGACGTCCAGGCTTACGAGACCGAGGGTCTGATCGAGACCGACGCCGCCCCGGCCGTTCTCACCTACCTGTTCCATCGGCTCGAGAGCCGGCTCGACGGCCGGCCGACCCTCCTGATCATCGACGAGGGCTGGCTCGTCCTCGAGGACCCGACCTTCGGGTCCCAAGTTCGCGAGTGGCTCAAGACGCTGCGCAAGAAGAACGCCAGCGTGGTGTTCGCGACCCAGTCGCTCGCCGATATCGAAGCGAGCACGATCGCGCCGGCCATCGTCGAGAGCTGCCCGACGCGGCTGTTCCTGCCCAACGATCGCGCCGTCGAGCCGCAGGTCGCCGCCATCTACCGGCGCTTCGGCCTCAACGAGCGCCAGATCGAGATCCTCGCCCGCGCGACACCGAAGCGCGACTACTACTGTCAGTCGCGCCGCGGCAACCGCCTGTTCGAGCTCGGCCTCGGCGAGGTCGCGCTCGCCTTCTGCGCGGCATCCTCCAAGTCCGACCAGTCCGCCATCGCCGAGACCCTTCGTGAGCACGGCGGTGCCGGCTTCGCCGCCGCTTGGCTGCGGCGCAAGGGGCTCGCCTGGGCCGCCGACCTCCTGGCCGAGCAGACCTCCCAGGACACCGAGATGTCATCCACGGAGGCCAGCCCATGAACAGGCAGAGTTCCCGTCGTTTATTCCTCGGAAGTGCGGTCCATCTGGCGGCCGGGGTGGTGGCGCTCACTGTCGTGTCGAGTGCTGGTTCCGCCCAGATGCTCGTCTACGATCCCTCGAACTACGCCCAGAACGTACTGCAGGCGGCCCGGGCGCTCGAGCAGATCAATAATCAAGTCACCGGCCTGCAGAACCAGGCCCGGATGCTGCTCAACCAGGCCCGGAACTTGGCGAGCCTGCCGTACTCGTCACAGCAGACGATCCAGCAGTCGTTCCAAAAGACCCGGCAACTCCTCGATCAGGTCCAGCGCATCTCCTTCGACCTCGACCAGATCGACCGCACCTTCACGCGGATCTACCCGCAGACCTATTCCGGCACGACCTCGTCACAGCAGCTCGCCTCCGACGCCAAGGAGCGCTGGCAGACCTCCCATGCCGCGTTCCAGGATTCGCTGCGGGTCCAGGCCGGCGTCGTGCAGTCGCTCGACACGACCCGCGGTGACACCGACACGCTCGTCGCCGCGAGCCAGGCCGCCGTCGGCGCTCTGCAGGCGGCCCAGGCCGGCAACCAGCTCATCGCCCTGCTGATCCGCCAGCTCGCCGACCTGACCGCGGTCCTGGCGGCACAGGCCCGGGCCGACAGCCTCTCCGGTGCCCGCAGCAGTGCCAGCCAGGAGCAGGCACGCGCCCAGCTCGACCGCTTCCTCACCACCGGCCAGGCCTACCAGGCCCAGCCTGTCCGCATGTTCAACCCATAGGGGAGGGTGGGATGGTCGCGAAGACCCTGGTTCGTGTCGTCCTGGTCGTGCTCGCTGGCGCCTCGGTCGTGACGGCCGTCGCCGTCACGGGCCGCATGGCCGAGGATCCGGCCCACCCGACCGAGACGCCGGCCGGTCCGGCCGGCGATCCGCTGGCGCGCGAGCTCGCCCGCTGCAAGCGGCTGCGCCTGGCCGAAGCCGACGATGCGGCCTGCCGGGCGGTCTGGGCCAAGAGCCAGGACCGCTTCTTCGGATCGAGCCGGAGCACGGAGGCCCCGACCGGGTCCGTTCCTCCGGAGACGAGCGTCCGGTCTCCCCGGGCCAGCGGAGACGAGCCATCGCCACCGCCGTCGGACGCCGGGCCGTCGCGACCCGCGAGCCAGGGGGCGATCGACTGACATGAACACCGGCATCATCGACCGCTTCACCGAGGTGTTCTCGCGCTACATCGATTCCGGCTTCGGCCTGCTCGGCGGCGAGGTGGCGTTCCTCGCCTCCACCCTGATCGTCATCGACGTGACGCTGGCCGGCCTGTTCTGGGCGTCCGGCAATGGCGAGGACGTCGTGACCCGCCTGGTCCAGAAGACCCTCTATGTCGGGTTCTTCGCCTTCCTCATCGGCAACTTCAACCGCCTCGCCGGGCTGGTGTTCGAGTCCTTCGCCGGGCTCGGCCTGAAAGCCTCCGGATCGAGCCTCTCGGCCGACCAGTTCCTACAGCCGGGTCGCATCGCCCAGGTCGGCATCGACGCCGGCAAGCCGATCCTCGCCGCCGCGGGCCAGCTCGTCGGCTACGTGTCGTTCTTCGAGAACTTCATCCAGATCGCGGTCCTGCTGATCGCCTGGTTCGTCGTGCTCGTCGCCTTCTTCATCCTGGCGATCCAGCTGTTCGTGACCCTGATCGAGTTCAAGCTGACGACGCTCGCCGGCTTCGTGCTCGTCCCGTTCGGCCTCTTCGCCAAGACCGCGTTCCTGGCCGAGCGCGTGCTCGGCAATGTCGTCTCCTCCGGCATCA
>NZ_JBEOMB010000090.1:0-2017 GCF_046000175.1 Rhodoplanes sp. SY1 | reverse complement strand
GGCGGCGAGCCGCCCCTCGACGTTCGAGACGATGTGCATCACCTGGCTGTAGCGCTCGATGAAGAACTGGTCCGTCACCGTCACGCTGCCGATCTCGGCGACCCGGCCGACATCGTTGCGGCCGAGGTCGAGCAGCATCAAGTGCTCGGCGCACTCCTTCGGGTCGGCGAGCAACGCCTCCTCCAGCGCCTCGTCCTTCATGCGTAAGCGGCGCGAGGACCCCACGTCCCGGCAATGGAGCGGACGGTCGACGCCTCAGCGGCGGGTTCCGAAGCGGGTCGGCATCCAGTACTGACGGATAGCTTCCACACACATCGGGATGTCGTGGTGTGCTTCGCGCAGGAACGCGGCGGTCTCGGGCCCGGGGCGCGGCTGACCGAGCACGGGTCGTCCCTGGTGGTCGACGCAGTGCAGGAGGATCGGCAACAGCAGGCCGTGATGGATGTCGCCGGGGTTCAGAAGTGGCGACCAGGCAGAACGCTGGAGGTCGATCGCGGCTTTGAAGCCCATGCACCATGGGCGCGGCTCGACCTCTCCGTTCGGTCCGGTGTGGTGGAGCGGAGCAAAGCGATCCGGGGAGTCGGAGAGCGTGGCGGAGACTGCGTTGTGGCGTGTCGCAGCCGCGCAGATGGCGGCGAACTCCGGTGTGTCACCGTGATTGAAGTCCGCCCGGTCGACGCCGAGCAGCGGACAGACCCAATCCGGCGGCGCCATCGATACGGGGCCGGCGACGACGGCGGTGACGAACCCGTCGAACATGGCGAGGTTGCGGGCGAGCGGCCGAGGAGCCCGCTCCGCGAGCCAGCGATCGAGACGGTCGAGCGGCATCGCCGAGGTCGCCATCACCGAACCGGGCTTCGCTCGAGGTCGGCGGGGCATCAGGCCGCGAGTCCCGACGAGGCGGGATCCGACGAGGCGGGCGCCCAGTTCCAGGCGAGGAACTCGTCGAGCTGATGGATCCTGGTCCTGCCGGAGACGATCCGTTCGAGCACGTCGTGCAGCCCAGCGGAACGGATCATGGCCGTTCAGCATCGCCGTGTTCACCAGCGAGGCGAGGATCGCCCAAGTCTGGGCGCCGCCCGCGCTGCCGGCGAACAACGAGTTGCGCCTGCCCAGGGCGACCGGTCTGATCGAACGCTCCACAATGTTGGTGTCGGGCTCCAGGCGTCCGTCGGCGAGGAAGCGCACGAGCCCGTCCCAGTGGCCGAGCGTGTACTTCACGGCGTTCGCCAGTCCCGACCCGGACGAGAGCTCGCCGAGCCGGGCCGTCAGATAGGCCTTCAGATCCGCCATGATCGGCGCGCTCTCTGCCTGCCGTGCCGCGAGGCGTTCCGCCGCGGGGCGGCCACGTACCCGTGCCTCGACGGCGTAGACGGCGGCGATACGCTCCAGCACTTCGCGCGCGACCGGCGAGCCGGCCTTGTACGACGCCATGAACTTGCGACGCGCATGCGCCAGACAGAAGGCGAGGGTCAGCTTCGGTCGCGCCTTGGCCAGCGTCTTGTAGGCGCCGTAGCCGTCGACTTGCAGGACGCCCTCGAAGCGGCCGAGCTGCTTGTCCACATGGGTCGCACCGCGCCCGTCGGCGTAGATGTAGCCGACCATCGGTGGCGCAGGTCCGCACCAGGCGCGATCGTCTGCCGCATGAGTCCAGAACTGCCCCGTGTGGGTGTGCCGAAGTCCCGGCTCGAGGACCGGCATCCGGGTCTCGTCGCAGAACACCCGCGGCTGCCGGTGGATGGCCGCCAGTTGCAGAAGGTACAGCGGCTTCAGCCACCAGGCCGCCCGCTTCGCCCAGCCCGCCAGTGTCGAGCGGTCGAGCCGGATGCCGTGCCCGGCCATCCTCTGGGCCTGACGATGGAACGGCATGTGCCACGCGTAGCGAGCGACCACGACCTCGGTCACCAGCGCGGTCGTCGCGAGGCCGCCGTCGAGCAGCCGCGGCCGCGCCTTCGCCTGGACGACGGCGCTCTCGCAGCCGCGGCACGCATACTTCGGCCGGATCGTCCGCAGCACC
>NZ_JBEOMB010000089.1:0-50366 GCF_046000175.1 Rhodoplanes sp. SY1 | reverse complement strand
AAAACCGGGGTCCACTTCAACCATCGTCAACACCGGCACCGTCACGTCCTACGACGACAATGCGGTGCATGCGATGACCGACAACGGCCCGGTCACGGTGACCAACAGCGGCACCCTGGCCGCCTACGACAATACGGCGATCGTCGATTCCGGCGTCGGCCATGCCGGCATCTGGGCCCAGGCGGACGTCAGCGGCGCCGTCGTCGTCACCAACACGGCGACCGGCGTCATCACGGCGCCGAGCGACTGGGGCATCAAGGCGCTGACGCCGTCCGGCGACGTGACCGTGACCAATGCCGGGACGATCTCGGCGCTCGGCGGCATCTCGGCGGCGAGCAGCAGCGGCAACGTCACGGTCACCAACTCCGGCACCATCACGGCGACGGCGACGACCAACCCGGTCGCGGTCGCGCTGTCGGCGACGGCCGGCACCGCGAGCTTCACCAACACCGGCACGGTCAACGGCGGCTTCACGACGGCGGGCGGCACCAGCCTGATCGTCAACCAGGGCACCTGGAACCTGCTGCCGGCCGGCGTCTCGACGGCGAGCTGGACGCTCGCCGGCACCACGAGCTTCACCAATGCGGGCCTGCTCACCGTGGCGGCCGGCGGCTCCGCCACCTTCACGGGGCCGACCGGCACCACCACCTTCACCAACACGCGCTCCGGCACGATCGCGCTCGGCGCCGGATCGAGCCTGACGCTCACCGGGGCGACCTTCGTCAACGAGGGCACCGTCACGGTCGCGGCCGGCGCCAGCCTGTTCGCGTCCACGGTCCAGGTCGACGGCACGCTGACCGTCAACGGCACCTCGACCGGCACGGTCGAGGTGCGCAGCGGCGGCCTCCTCAAGGGCTCCGGCACGATCGGCGAGACCGAGGTGCAGTCCGGCGGCACCGTGGCGCCCGGCAACTCGATCGGCACCATCACGGTCGCCGGCAACTACACCCAGGCGGCGGGCTCGGTCTATGCGGTCGAGATCGGCCCGAACGGCACCTCCGACCTGATCCGGGTGACCGGCACGGCGACGATCGCGGGCGGCACCATCGCGGTCTCGACGCTCGGCGCCGCGACGGTCGGCACCCGCTACACCATCCTGACCGCGGCCGGCGGAGTCACCGGCACCTACACGTCGGTCGCCAATGGCGGCGCGGTCTCGGCCTTTGCGACGGCGAGCGCCGCCTACGATCCCAACAACGTCTATCTGGACGTGCGGCTCACGCGCGCTTTCACGGCGGCAGCGGCGACCGCCAACCAGGCCGCGGCGGCGGCCGGGCTCGGCAGCCTGACCAACGCGAGCGCGCTCTACAACGCCGTCGCCTTCCTGCCGACCGACGCGGCGGCGCGCGCCGCCTTCGACCAGATCTCGGGCGAGGTCCACGCCTCGACCAAGGGCGCCCTGATCGAGACCGCCGGGCTGGTGCGCGATGCCGCGCTCGACCGGGTGCGGGCCGCCTTCGACGCGGTGGGCCCCGGGGTCGAGCGGACGACCCTGTGGAGCCGGGCCTTCGGCACCTGGGGCACGGCGGGCAGCGACGGGAACGCTCGCGCCTTCGACCGCTCGACCGGCGGCTTCGTGGTCGGCGGCGACGGCGTGGTCCTCGACGGCTGGCGCCTCGGCCTCCTGGCCGGCTACAGCCGCACCACCGTCTCGGGCACGGCCGGCGCCGCGACGGCCGACGGCTATCACGTCGGCCTCTACGGCGGACAGCAGTGGGGCGCGCTCGGCCTGCGCGGCGGTGCCGCCTACACGTACAACGACATCGCGACGTCGCGCAGCGTGGTGCTGACCAACTTCTCCGATCGCCCGACCGCCGAGTACGGGGCGGGCACGGCGCAGGGCTTCGCCGAGCTCGGCTGGAAGGTGCCGGTGGGGCGGAGCGTGCTCGAGCCGTTCGCGGCGCTCGCCCACGTCAACCTGCACACGGATTCGTTCACCGAAGCGGGCGGCGGCGCGGCGCTGCGGGCCGGCTCGGACGACACCGGCGTGACCTTCACGACGATCGGCCTGCACGGCACCGCCGACGTCGCCCTCGGCGCCGCGGCCGGCAAGCTGCGCGGAACAGTCGGCTGGCGGCACGCCTTCGGCGACACCGATACGCTCGCGACACTGGCGTTCGCCGGCGGCAACCCGTTCACGGTCGCCGGCGCGCCGATCGCCAAGGACGCCGTCGTGAGCGACATCGGCCTCGACGTCGCGGTCGCGGCGAACACGACTGTCGGCGTGTCGTGGCGCGGCCAGTACGGCGCCGACCTCTCCGACCAGGGCGTGCGGGGCAATCTGCTCGTGCGGTTCTGAGCGGGCGGCGTTCTTTCCACCGCGCCCGCGGCACGCTCCGCTCATCCCCGCGAAGGCGAGGATCCAGCGCCACAGATCGAGGTGCATCCTTCCCTCGTTTCCGCGAAGGGACTCCAGGACGTCGTTCCGTGAGGCCCCTGGGTCCCCGCCTTCGCGGGGACGAGCGGAGTCCGGGGCGCATCCCGAGCCCCGGGACGACCCGCAGTGCCCGGCCTCCACTTTGCATAAAGACCGTTGCCTCGGCCGCCCTGGTATGCAGACTTGGGCGTCCTTCAACCGCGACGGTTCTTCGCGCGCATGCCGTTCAGCATCGACCGTTCTCCAGCCGAAGTCGTGTCGCGCGGCCGCGCGCCTGCCGTCGCGCCCGGCCACCGGCCGCGCCTCACCGGATTGTCCGAACCATGAGCATCACGTCGATTGCCGTTCTCGGCGCGGGTCACGGGGGCTTCGCAGCCGCGGCCGATCTCGGACGCCGCGGCTTCTCGGTCCGCCTGCACGCCCGCAACCCCGACCGGCTGGCGCCGATCCGAGCGCAGGGCGGCATTCAGGCCCGCGGCATCGTCGAAGGGCTGGTGCCGGTCGATCTCCTCACCTCGGACGTCGCCGAGGCGGTGCGCGGCGCCGACCTGATCATGCTGGTGGTGCCGTCGGTCGCGCACGAGACCTATGCGCAGGCGCTGGCGCCGCTTCTCGACGGGTCGCAGCCTGTGTTCGTCAATCCCGGCCACACCGGTGGTGGCCTGCACTTCGTGCACGAGCTGCGCCGCGCCGGCTATCGCGGTCCGGTGAAGACCTGCGAGACCGTGACGCTGACCTACATCACGCGGCTCGAAGGGCCGGCGACCGTCAACATCTACAGCTACACCAAGCGGCTGCGCTTCGCCGCGCTGCCCGGCCGCGACCGCGGCGCGCTCTACGCGCTGATGAAGCCGCTCTATCCGGAGATAATCGAGGCGTCGAGCGTGCTGGAGACGGCGCTCGCCAACATCAACGCCGTGTTCCATTCGCCCGGCATGATCATGAACGCCGGCTGGATCCAGCACACCGGCGGGAACTTCCTGTTTTATCGCGAGGGCATCACCGACGCGGTCGGCCGCGTCACTTCGGCGGTCGACGCCGAGCGCATGGCGGTCGCCGAAGCTCTGGGTGTGCCGGCCGTGTCGTTCCTGCAGCTCTTCCACGACGCCGGGCTGACCACGGCGGAGGCGCGCGACTCCGGCGACATCTCGCGCGCCTGCATCGAGAGCGCGCCGAACAAGACGATCAAGTCGCCGGGCACGCTAGACCATCGCTACGTGCACGAGGACGTCGGCTACGGCCTGGTGCCGATGGCGGCCCTCGGCCGCGTCGCCGGCGTGCCGACGCCGACCATGGACGCGCTGATCCAGCTCGCTGGTCTGTCGCTCGGCATCGACTACTGGCGCGACGGCCTGACGCTGGAGAAGCTCGGGCTCGCCGGCAAGTCGGCGGCGGAGTTGCTCGCGCTCGTCGAGACCGGGACCTGAGGGGCGAGGCGATGGCGGGGCGCGTGCGGATCGGTGTCAATTTCGACGGCTTCGTGCCCACCGGCGAGGCGATCGCGCTCGCGAAGGACTCGGTCGCGGCCGGTGCCGGCAGCCTGTGGGTCGCCGAGCATCTCGGCTATCGCGAGGCGATCGCCACCTGCATGGCGTTCGCGTTCGCGGTGCCGGGCGAGGCGGCCCTCGTGCCGACCGCGGTGAGCCCCTATGTCAGCCACGCGGTGCCGACCGCCATGGCGCTCGCGACCCTCGACGAGGTGGCGTCCGGCCGCGCCGCCATCGCGGTCGGCACCGGCAACCCGATGTTCCTGAAGGAGGCCGGGCAGGCGATGGTGAAGCCGGTCGCGGCGGTGCGCGAGTTCGTCGCCGCGCTGCGTGCGCTGTGGACCGGCGAGCCCGTGCACACCGAAGGCGAGTTCGTGCGGCTCGCCGGCGCCCGCCTCGCCGTCGTGCCGAAGACGCCGATCCCGGTCTATGTCGCCGCCATCGGACCCGATATGCTCAGGCTCGCCGGCCGGGTCGGCGACGGCGTCGTGCTCTCGGCCGGGCTGTCGATCGCCTCGGTCCGGCAGTCGATCGCGCATTGCACGGAGGCGGCGGCCGGGGCAGGGCGCGACCCGGATGCGATCAGGCGTGCCGGGTACATCTTCTTCGCCGCCTCGCCGGACGGCCGCGCCGCGCGCGACATCGTGCGCGAGCGGCTCGCCTTCGTGATGCGCAACAAGTTCCTCGCAGAGAACATCAAGTCCTCCGGCATTCCGATCGACCACGAGGCCGTGATCGCCGCGATCGCGCGGCGCGACATCGCCGGCGCCGCCGCGCTCGTCTCCGACGAGGCCGTGGACGCCTTCGGCATCGCCGGCACGCCGGACCATTGCATGCAAAGGCTCGCCGACTTCGTGGCGGCCGGGCTCGACGAGCCGGTCCTCGGCCTGCTCGGCACGGCGGATGACTGCGCCCTCGGCCTCGACGTGATCCGCCGCTTCGCGGCCGAGACGCGGTGACGCCTCGCGCCGCGCGGCATCGACGCGGCACGTTTCTTGAAAGTGCAGGGGGCCGCGCCGGGCTCGTCTCGGATCGGTCCCCGCCCGTGACGTCCATCTGATCAGGAGACCACCATGAAGCGCAGGGATCTATTGAAACTCGCCGGTGCCGGAGTGATGGCGGTCGCCGCGCCCGCGGTGTGGACCGAGGTGAGCGCGCAGGCCTTCCCGTCCGGACCGATCACGCTGGTCGTCGCCTGGCCGCCGGGCGGCGGCAGCGACATCAGCATGCGGCTGCTCGCCGATGCGCTGTCGAAGCAGATCGGCGTGCCCGTCGTGGTGATGAACAAGCCCGGGGCAGGGGGCGCGATCGGACATCGGGAGGTGGTGACGGCGAAGCCCGACGGCTACACGATCGGAATGCTCGCCTCGGGCGGCGTGTCGCTGCCCTATCTCAACCCGCAGGCCAACACGCTCGACGAGATGGAGCCGATCGCCTTCTTCGGCGAGGATCCGTTCGCCCTGCAGGCCAGCAATGCGAGCGGCATCGGCTCGTTGAAGGAGCTGATCGAGCGCGCCCGCGCCAATCCGGGCAAGCTGCGCAACGGCAACGACCAGCCGGGCGGCTCGTCCTACATCGCGATCTCGATCTTCGAGAAGCAGCTCGGCTTCAAAGTCACCAAGGTGGCCTATGGCGGCTACGCCCCGACCGTGACGGCCCTGATGGGCGGCGAGATCGACACGGCCGCCGTGCCGGTGCCGGACGCCATCGAGCCGCATCGCTCCGGCAAGCTGAAGCTGCTCGGCGTGTCGGCGGCCGAGCGCCACTTCATGGCGCCCGAGATCCCGACCTTCAAGGAGCAGGGCGTCGACCTGATCGCCGGCTCGTGGCGCTGCATCATCGGCCCGAAAGGCATTCCGCAGGACCGGCTCACATTCCTGGAGACCAACATCCTGAAGGTGCTCAAGGACCCCGAGTTCGTCGACAAGGCCAAGAAGGCCGGCTTCGCGATTCAGCCCGGCGACGGCAAGGCCACGGCGGCGCGCTGGAAGAAGGACGACGCCGAGCTCTATCCGATCCTGCTCGAAGCCGGCCTCGTGAAGGCGCGGCAGAAGTAGGCGAACTTCGGGGACAGGTCATTCCGGGGCGCCGCGCAGCGGCGAACCCGGAATCCAGCCATGATCACCGGGTTGGTCCCTGGATTCCGGGTTCGCGGACCTGCGGTCCGCGCCCCGGAATGACGAGCTCATTTGGCGACTGCACCGTGGAGAACGACGACCATTGCGCATCGGGCCGACCAAGAATCTCCTCGCCGGGCTGATGTTCATCGGCCTCGGTCTCGGTGCGCTGTGGCTGTCGCGCGGGCTCGAGATCGGGACGGCCGACGCGATGGGATCGGGCTACTTTCCGCGCCTCGTCGCCATGCTGCTGATCGGCTGCGGCGGCGTGCTCGCCGCCCTCGCACTGATCCGCCCCGACGGGCGGCCGGAGGCGTGGCACTGGCGGCCGCTCGTCTGCATCACGCTCGCGGCGCTCGCCTTCGCGCTGCTGCTGCGTCCGCTCGGACTGGTCGCGACCCTGGTCGTGACGATCCTGATCGGTGCCGGGGCCGGGCCGCTGCTGCCGCCGTTGCGGCTCGCGCTGCTCACGCTGGTGCTCGTCGTCGTCAATGTCGGCATCTTCGTGATGGCGCTCGGCATGCCGATCCGGCTGTGGCCGGCGCTGTCGTGAAAGCCCCGTGATGCCCGATCTGTTCCAGAACATCGCGCTCGGCTTCTCGGTCGCGCTGACCTGGCAGAACCTCGGCCTCTGCCTGTTCGGCTGCGCGGTCGGAACCGCGATCGGCGTGCTGCCCGGCATCGGGCCGCTCACCACCATGGCGCTGATCCTGCCGATCACCTTCTGGCTGTCGCCGGTCGGCGCCCTGATCATGCTGGCCGGCGTCTTCTACGGCGCCCAGTACGGCGGCTCGACCACGGCGATCCTGGTGAAGATCCCGGGCGAGACCTCCTCGGTGGTGACGATCCTCGACGGCCACGCGATGGCCAAGCAGGGCCGCGCCGGGCCGGCGCTCGCCATCGCGGCGCTCGGCTCGCTGTTCGCCGGCACCGTGGTGACGCTGCTGATCGCCGTCGCCGGCCCGCCGCTCGCCGCCGTGGCGCTGATGTTCCAGTCGGCCGACTACGTGTCCGTGATGCTGCTCGGGCTGGTCTCCGCCGTCGTGCTGGCGCACGGCTCGATCCTCAAGGCGATCGGCATGATCGTGCTCGGCGTGCTGTTCGGCCTGGTCGGCACCGACGTCTCGACCGGCGACTACCGCATGACCGGCGGCCTCGACGTCCTGTTCGACGGGATCGGCTTCGTGCCGCTGTCGATGGGGCTGTTCGGCCTCGCCGAGATCATGATCAATCTGGAGGAGAAGGGGCAGGCGCGCCCCGCCGTGCTGCGGGTGCGCGAGCTGATGCCGTCGCGGGTCGATCTCCTGCGCTGCATTCCCGCGATGATCCGCGGCACCGCGGTCGGCACCGCCTTCGGCATCCTGCCGGGCGGCGGGCCGACCATCGCGGCCTTCTCGGCCTACAGCCTCGAGAAGAAGGTGTCGCGCACGCCCGAACGCTTCGGGCAGGGGGCGATCGAGGGCGTCGCCGCGCCCGAGACCGCCAACAATGCCGCCGCGCAGGCCAGCTTCATTCCGATGCTCAGCCTCGGCGTGCCGCCCAACGCCCTCATGGCGCTGATGATCGGCGCCATGATGGTGCACGGCATAACGCCGGGCCCCGAGATCATAACGAAGCAACCGGTGCTGTTCTGGGGCCTCATCGCGTCGATGTGGATCGGCAACGCCATGCTGGTCGTGCTCAACCTGCCGCTGATCGGCCTGTGGGTGCGGCTGCTGCAGATGCCCTATGGCTACCTGTTCCCGACCATCCTGGTGTTCTGCTGCATCGGCACCTACACGCTGAACTCCAGCCCGGCCGAGGTGCTGATCATGACGGCCTTCGGCGTGATCGGCTACGTGTTCCGCAAGCTCGACTGCGAGCCGGCGCCGCTGCTGCTCGGCCTCGTGCTCGGCCCGATGCTGGAGGAGAATTTTCGCCGCGCCATGGTGCTGTCGGGCGGCGACTGGAGCATCTTCGTCACCCGGCCGCTCAGCCTCGGCTTCCTGCTCGCCGCCGCGGGCCTGCTGGTCGCGGTCGCGCTGCCGGCGATCCGCAAGGGTCGCGAGGAGGCGTTTCGCGAGTAGCCCGACTACTGCGGGACGGGTCCGAATCCGGGCGGCGCCTCTTATGGTTCATGATCAGTAAATATTCTGTTCGCGGAGCTCGGCGTGCGGCGCGCGCCAGTCCGCGCTCATACGCATGCGGGTCTACGTGATCCGCCCGATTCCTCAGCAGGCAGTTGCAGTTAAATAAGGCACAGGACGGTGCGTGCACCGCTCCCGCGTGTCGCCGGAGAACCTGACGACGGTCCGCACATTCTCTCCCCGACGACATGCGTGAGGCGGCCGCGTGCGCCTCGACGGCGAGCCCGCGAATGGGCCGCGACGGGAGACGACCTTGTTGCGCCGACTGCTGGCCCCGATCGCCGCGCTGCTCCTCGCCGGAGCGGTCGCGAGCGTCGCGGACGCCCAGATCTATCCCACCCGCCCGGTCCATATCGTGGTCGGCTTCCCGGCCGGCTCGACGACCGACATCCTGGCCCGCATCTACGCCGACAAGCTGACCGAGTATTTCAACCAGCGATTCATCGTCGAGAACATCCCGGGCCATTCGAGCAACGATGCGGCCGCGGCCGCGGCGATCGCCGAGCCGGACGGCTACACGCTGTTCGTGGCGAGCAATGCCCAATCCGCCAACGCCGCGATCCTGCCCGAGCAGCCCTTCGCGTTCCCGCACGCCTTCGCACCGATCGCGCTGCTCGGCCGAGTGCCGACCGTGGTCGTGGTGAATCGGGCGCTCGGTGTCGGCACGGTCCGCGAGCTCGTCGCGCTCGCCAAGGCGAAGCCGGGGAGGCTGCGCTACGGCACCGCCGGCTTCGGCACCGGCGGCCACATCGCCGCCCAGCTGTTCAAGGCGGCGGCCGGCGTCAGCATGGTGCAGGCCACCTACGACGGCAGTCACGAGGCGGCGGCCGACCTGGTCGCGGGACGGCTCGACGTCCTGTTCGCGCCTCTGCCGACCATCGCCGGCATCGCCGCCGACCGCCGCATCGTCCAGCTCGCCACCACGGGCGCGCGCCGGAGCCCGGTCGCTCCGCAGCTGCCGACGCTCGCCGAGGAGGGCATCGCCGGTGTCGACGTCGGCCTGTGGTTCGGCCTGATGGCGCCGCGTGGCATCCCGGGCGAGGTCCAGCGCGAGATCGCCAATGCGGTGACGCGCGCCGTCGATTCGCACTTCTTCAAGGACAGCCTGACGGCGAGCGGCGCGGAGCCGGTGCGCGCGACGCTCGACACCTTCGCGGCCTTCCTCGAGATCGACATGCCGGCCTGGGCGATCCTGGTGTCGCGCGCGGGTGTCTCGGTCGCGGATTACGAACGTCCGGCCGTGCGGGCCGCACCCACCCTCCCGGCCGGCGGCCACTGAGCCGCCGCGTCGCGGCGCTCCGACAGGGCGGGCCCCCGGACCCGCCCTGTCGCATTTTCGGGCGACCCGGTTCGGCCTGGCCGCGGACCGACGGCCCTTGTGTGAGCCACCTCACGGTTGCAGGGCCGGGACGGGGGCATCCTCACCCTCGACACCGGGCCGCTGGCCCGACCGACGGGAGGATCCCATGACGACGCTCCGCAAGACCCTCGGCAGCACGATCGGAATGACCTTCGGTCTCGCCACCGCCCTGGTGGTCCTCGGTGGCGCCGCCCAGGCCGGCTCGTTCAGCGTCCCGGTGAACGGCGGCACGGTCCGTATCGATTTCGACGAGCGCTGCCGCGACAAGCTGTGCGGCACCGTCACCTGGCGCGAGCGCGGCGCTCGCGAGGCGCAGCGGTTCGACCTGCCGGCGGTCGGCTGGAAGGACATCGAGAGCCTCGCCAAGGGCAAGCTCGGCGGCTTCGGTGGCTTCGGCAAGGACGACGACGAGGACGACACCGAGGTGACGTCCGTGCCGGCGCCGCAGTGGAACGCCCGCCCCACCGCCAAGGCCCCAACTCAGCCGCCGGTCGCCGCGCCGGCCCCGACCGCGCCGGTCGCGGCCCCGGCCCAGACGACCGTGGTCGTCCCGCCGCCGCCTCCGGCGCCGCCCCCCGTGGTCGGCCAGACCGCTCCGGCGCCTGTCGCCACCTCCCCTGTCACCACGGCTCCCGTCGCTCCGGCGCCCGTCGCCACCCCGGTGCCCGCACCCGTGACGCCGCCCGAGCGCGTCGCCGCGCTGCCGCCGGCCCCGGCGCCTGCGCCGGCTCCCGTCGCGGCCGCCACCGGCCCGGTCGGCTTGTGGATGACGGAGAAGAACGAAGGCATGGTGCGGGTCGAGGCGTGCGGCCAGAACCTGTGCGGCTATGCGGTCGACGCCAAGAGCGGCCGCAACGGCGAGAAGGTGCTGATCGACATGAAGGCCTCCGGCAACGGCTGGAAGGGCCGGATCAAGGACACCCGCAATGGCGGCGGCGGCATCTACGACTCGACGCTCGCCATGAAGGGCGCCGACAAGATGCGCGTCCAGGGCTGTGCCTTCGGCGGCATGTTCTGCGGCGGCCAGACCTGGACCCGCGTGAACTGATCCGGCCCGCCCAACCGTCTGACCGAGTTCGCTTTCGCGGCGGCCCCCCGGGGCCGCCGCAGTCGTTTTCGTGCCCGCGCAGAGCAGGCCGGTTAACACCGGAGCCGGCATCCCCCGTGCAGTCGAAAGGCGGTGAATCCAAGGTAAAAAAGACGCGCGAAATTCCATCCTTAGTCGTTGGTTTACCTCGGCAAATAAACCGGTTCTTTATTCTGTTGTTTAAACCGATTTTAGAGCGTGCCGCGTAGTAATGGTCGAGAACGAGGAATACAGGGCCTCGTCGTACAACAACCAATAGGCGTCGTCATGAAAGCAGTCGCAAGGCCGGCGGAACCCGCCGAGCGGGATATGCGCTTCGACCATATCCGGCCGCTCTACCTGGAATCGCTGACCCTCGTCGAAAGGCTCCACCGCCGCCTTCTCGACGTCATCAAGGACGAGTTCGACCGCCGCGGCCGCGCCGACATCAACTCGGTGCAGGCGCTGCTCCTGTACAATATCGGCGACAAGGAGCTGACCGCCGGCGAGCTGCGCACCCGCGGCTACTATCTCGGCTCGAACGTCTCCTACAACCTGAAGAAGCTCGTCGAAATGGGCTTCCTCGACCACCAGCGCTCGCGGGTCGACCGCCGCTCGGTGCGCATCAAGCTGACCGACAAGGGCCGCGAGGTGCGCAACATCATCGAGGCGCTCTACCAGAAGCACGTTCGCACGGTCGAGCAGGTCGGCGGCGTCAACGCCGAGGAGTTCGCCACCCTCAACAAGGCGCTGCACCGGCTCGAGCGGTTCTGGACCGACCAGATCCTCTACCGGCTCTGATCGCCGGGTCCGATCTCACGAACACCGGCGGGCGCCTCGCGCCCGACTCCCCGACGAACGCCCCGGCCGCACCTCGCGGACCGGGGCGTCGTGCGTTCAAAAGGCCGGGCATCGCATGCGCTTGCGCGAGTCCGAAGCCTCTCGTCCGTCGTGCTCCGCGAAGGCGGAGCACCCAGTACGCCGCAGTTGTTCAACTCAAACACCGCAAGCCGGTGGATACTGGGCCGTCCGCCTGCGCGGACGACGACCACCGAGAGTGGTGCGAAAGGTCGCTCGGCCCAGCTGAGCCGCGCCCGCGGATGCCGTCCTCAGTCGAACGTCGCCGAGGTCGTGTCGGACTTGCGGTTGTAGCGGATCGTGACACGCTCGACCTGGCACAGGTTGATGTCGTGCCACACGGCGGAGGAATCGTCGTCGCTGTAGACGACCTTGAGATCCCACATGCAGGTCTTGCCGGCGCGGCTGAACGTGATGTTGGCGCGCTCGCCGTCCTCCAGGAGGTCGTCGCCCAGGATGTCCTCCTCCCAGTCGTCGGTCTTGCTCGGGGAGACGTAGACCTCGCTGATGTCGTACCCGGTGCGGTTGATCAGCGTGAAATCCTGCCGGCTTTGCGCGAGCGCCGTCGTCGCCACCATCGAGACGAGGGCGGCGGCGGACAGAAGGTTCAGTCTCATGCAGATCGGCTCCGTTGCCGTTCGGGGGTTGCGATGCACGGAGCACGTCGGAATCGTGGCTCGCGCATCGGTGCGCCGGGACACTACGGAACCTCCTCCGATACCGTCAATGCCCGCTCACCGACATTTCGAGACATCCTCACCACGATGGGCTGCAGAGGCGTTGTCGCGCCTGTCCGAGCAGGGCGGGGCTGACATAAAAACGCCGGCTCGCATCCGTAATCGCCGTGATATGCGGATCGCGGTCGGGGCAGGGCGCGATCGTGTACGTGCGCGACCGACGAGCATGCGGGATCAACGAGCATGCGGGACCAACGAGGCGCGACCTTTCGGGGCGCGGCGAGGTGAGATGGACGGGGACGTGAAGAAGGACGGTGGCGCGGCGGGGCTCCACCGACACGAGGGGGCCTCGCGGCATGCGTCGCAGGTCGAGGGGCTCGACCGCCGGGCGGTGGTCCGTGCGCTCGCCGGCGGGGTGGCCGGGCTCGCGGCATTCGCCGGCCGGGCGCAGGCCCAGGGCACCGACGCCGTGCTCGACCAGCTCATCCAGCAGAGCCAGGGCCGCAACTTCGGCCAGGGCTTCGATTCGGCCTCGCGCACCATCCTGATGCCGAAGGCGTCGCTGCCGACCCTCGACCCGTCGACGGCGCAGACCACCGAGCAGTTCATCCCGCGCTACGAGGAGATCGTGGCGCGCGGCGGCTGGCCGAGCGTGCCGCAGGTCGAGCGACTGCGGCTCGGCAACCGCAACCCGGCCGTGCCGGTGCTGCGCGATCGCCTCGCCGTGTCGGGCGACATCGATCCGGCCGCGGCCGGCGCCGGCGACGTCTTCGACTCCTATGTCGAGGCGGCGGTGCGGCGCTTCCAGGCGCGCCACGGCCTCACGGTCGACGGCGTGGTGCGCCAGCAGACCCTCAAGGCCCTCAACGTGCCGGCGCAGGTGCGGCTGGCGCAGCTGCGCATCAACGTGGTGCGGCTGCGCACCCTGTCGAGCAATCTCGGCAACAAGCTCGTCGTCGCCAACATCCCGGCCGCCCAGATCGAGGCGATCGAGGGCGGCGTCGTGGTGTCGCGCCACGTCACGGTCGCCGGCAAGCCGGACCGCGCCTCGCCCGACCTGCAGAGCCGCATCGTCGAGGTGAACTTCAATCCGTACTGGACCGTGCCGGTCTCGATCGTGCGCAAGGACCTGATCCCGCGCATGCAGGAGGAGCCGGACTACCTCACCAAGAACCACATCCGCATCTTCGACGGCCGTGGCGCCGAACTGCAGCCCACCCAGATCAACTGGAACTCCAACGAGGCGGTGAACTATCGCTTCAAGCAGGATCCCGGCGACTTCAACTCGCTCGGCTCGATCCGCATCAACTTCCCCTCGAAGGACGGCGTCTACATGCACGACACGCCGTCGAAAAGCTTGTTCGGCGAGGATTTCCGCTTCCACTCCTCGGGCTGCATGCGGGTCCAGAACGTGCGCGAGCTCGTCGTGTGGCTCCTGTCGGAGACTCCCGGCTGGTCGCGCGCCGAGATCGACGCCGTGATCAAGTCCGGCGAGCGCAAGGACGCGCGCCTCGCGGCCCCGGTGCCGCTCTACTGGGTCTATGTGACGGCCTGGGTGACGCCCGACGGCGTCGTCCAGTTCCGCGACGACATCTATTCCCGCGACGGCCTCGCCGCCAGCCAGGGCGGCGCGAGCCGGGGGTAGGGGGGCCCGGAGGCTCCGCCCCTCGGTGCGGGAATCTGCTACCCTCGCGGACCCACGCTGCGAGGCCCGGGATGGCGGACGAGTCGGCAGGTCGCGAGGTGTTCTTCGAGATGACCGCGGTCGGCGGCGCCGTCCGGGTGGCCGCGATCGATTCGGCCACCGGCATCGAGGTGACCGTGATGGCGCCGCTGACCACGTCGCGCGCGGACCTGCAGCGTCTCGCCCTGCGCAAGCTGGAGCGCCGCCTCGCCCAGGAGCGCGGCGGCTGAGGTCGGCCCGGCGCTGCCAAACCGCGTCGACCGCATCCCGGCAGCGCTTCCTGGACCGAACCTCCCCCATATCTAGAGTCGAACCGCCGCGAGGCGGCCCATAACTTGGCGGTCGGCGGCCGATATGCTAATCCGACGGCCCAAACACACCCCGGGACCCGCCTGTCGAGGCGCCATTCTCGCGCATCCCGCGGCGCCAGGAGACCACGATGTCCGTGACGAAACCGGCTTCGGTCGAAGCCGAATCCTTCTTTTCCGCCAGTGTCCAAGAGGCCGATCCGGAGATCTTCGGCGCGATCCGGCAGGAGCTCGGCCGGCAGCGCGACGAGATCGAGCTGATCGCCTCGGAGAACATCGTCAGCCGCGCCGTGCTGGAGGCGCAGGGCTCGGTGCTCACCAACAAGTACGCCGAAGGCCTGCCGGGCAAGCGCTACTACGGCGGCTGCCAGTATGTCGACGTGGTCGAGCGGCTCGCCATCGAGCGGGTGACCAAGCTGTTCGGCTGCGGCTATGCGAACGTGCAGCCGCACTCCGGCGCCTCGGCCAACGCGGCCGTGTTCTTCGCGCTGCTGAGCCCCGGTGACACCTTCATGGGGCTCAACCTCGCGGCCGGCGGCCACCTGACCCACGGCTCGCCCGTCAATGTGTCGGGCAAGTGGTTCAACGTGGTGCCCTACAGCGTGCGGCCCGACGACCACCGCATCGACATGGATCAGGTGCGCGAGCTCGCCCGCGCCCACAAGCCGAAGCTGATCGTCGCCGGCGGCTCGGCCTATCCGCGGGTGATCGACTTCCGGGCGTTCCGCGAGATCGCCGACGAGGTCGGGGCCTATCTCATGGTCGACATGGCGCATTTCGCCGGCCTGGTGGCGGGCGGCGCGCATCCGAGCCCGTTCCCGCACGCCCACGTGGTCACCACGACGACCCACAAGACGCTGCGCGGCCCGCGCGGCGGCGTGATCCTGTCCGACGACGAGGCGCTGGCCAAGAAGATCAACTCGGCCGTCTTCCCCGGCATGCAGGGCGGACCGCTCATGCACGTCATCGCCGCGAAGGCGGTGGCGTTCGGCGAGGCGCTGCGCCCGTCCTTCAAGGTCTACGCGAAGAACGTCGTCGAAAACGCGAAGGCGCTTGCGGAAACCCTGAAGTCGCGCGGCTTCGACATCGTCTCCGGCGGCACCGACACGCACCTGATGCTGGTCGATCTGCGGCCCAAGCAGCTCACCGGCAAGGTCGCCGAGGCGGCGCTCGGGCGCGCCCACATCACCTGCAACAAGAACGGCATCCCGTTCGACCCCGAGAAGCCGATGGTGACCTCGGGCGTCCGGCTCGGCACCCCGGCCGGCACCACGCGCGGCTTCGGCGTCGCCGAGTTCAAGGAGGTCGGCGAGATGATCTCCGAGGTCCTCGACGTGCTCTCGCAGAAGAAGTCCGACGAGGACTCGCTGGTCGAGGCGGCGGTGCGCGAGAAGGTGAAGCGGCTGGTCGGCCGGTTCCCGATCTACCAGGACTGAGGCGAGGCCGGCGCGGCACAGGGGCCGAAGGGCACGGGGGAATCCGGGATGCGCTGTCCGAGCTGCGGCAGCCTCGACACCCAGGTGAAGGACTCGCGTCCCACCGAGGATTCCTCGGCCATTCGGCGCCGCCGGCTGTGCCTCGCCTGCGGCTTCCGCTTCACCACCTTCGAGCGGGTGCAGCTGCGCGAGCTGACCGTGATCAAGCGGAACGGTCGCCGGGTGCCTTTCGACCGCGACAAGCTCGCGCGCTCGATCGAGATCGCGCTGCGTAAGCGCAACGTCGATCCCGACCGGGTCGAGCAGACGATCTCCAAGATCGTCCGCGACCTCGAGAGCATCGGCGAGGGCGAGGTGACGGCCGAGACGATCGGCGAGACCGTGATGGCGCATCTGCGCGATCTCGACGACGTCGCCTATGTGCGGTTCGCCTCCGTGTACAAGAACTTTCGCGAGGCCAAGGACTTCGAGCAGGCGCTCGCCGAGCTCGCCGGGGCCGAGGACGACGAGCCGCCGGCGCGGTAGCGCCCGCTGTTGCGAGACATTGCCATTGAGTCCGCTCGTCCCCGCGAAGGCGGAGATCCAGGGGCCGCACGACGTGCGGCTCTGGATGCCCGCCTGTGCGGGCATGAGCGGAGATGGGGCGAGTCGGCGGAAAGATCGTGTGGGCGTTCGCCCTCCGGCCCGCTCGCCCACCGCCGCGGACGTTGCGGATTGTCAAGGTTCTCATATTCGGCGCGCCGCATGCTCGTCCTGCTCGGCCACGGAAGGCCGGCGGAGGCGTCCCGTGGATCTGATCACGATCATCGAGCAGGTGGGGGAGGGGCCGACGCTGGCGCTCGCCGGGGTCGCGGTCGGCGCCGCTTTCGGGTTCGCGGCGCAGCGCAGCCGCTTCTGCCTGCGCGCCGCCTCGATCGAGTTCTTCCACGGCGAGGTCGGTCAGAAGGTGGCGATCTGGCTGATGGCCTTCGCCACCGCCGTGGTGTGGACTCAAGGATTCATCCTGATGGGGCTGCTCGACGTCTCCGAGGCGCGCCAGCTCGCCCAGCGCGGCAGCCTGTCGGGTGCGATCCTCGGCGGCCTGATGTTCGGTGCCGGCATGATCATGACGCGCGGCTGCGCCAGCCGTCTGCTCGTGCTGTCCGCCACCGGCAACCTCCGCGCCCTCGTCACCGGGCTGGTGATGGCCGTGACGGCGCAGTCGGCCTATCGCGGGGCGCTCACGCCGCTGCGCGAGACCATCACGGGCTGGTGGACGATCGACGGTGCCGGCGCCCGCGATCTCCTCGTCGTGCTCGGCCTCGGCCACGAGCACGCGCTCGCCTTCGGGGTCGTGTGGTGCGCGGCGGCGTACTTCTACGCCGTGAAGAGCAGGCTGCCGGCGTCGAGCTGGTTCACGGCATCGGGCGTCGGCGGCATGGTGGCGGTCGGCTGGCTCGTCACCTACACGATCTCGCAGGCGAGCTTCTCGCCGGCCCGCGTCACCAGCATCACGTTCACGGGGCCGTCGGCCGACACGCTGATGTTCGTGCTCGACCAGTCGCGCATGGTGTGGAACTTCGACATCGGCTTGGTGCCGGGCGTCTTCCTCGGCTCGCTGGTCGGCGCGCTCCTCTACAAGGAGTTCGTGCTGCAGGGCTTCAAGGACGGCCAGAGCATGCGGCGCTACATCGTCGGGGCCGTGCTGATGGGCTTCGGCGGCATGCTGGCGGGCGGCTGCGCGGTCGGGGCCGGGGTGTCGGGCGGCGCCATCTTCGCGCTCACCGCCTGGGTGACGCTCGCCTGCATCTGGCTCGCCGCGGGGATCACCGATTTCCTCCTCGATCGCGAGACGCCGGCGGCCGCGGCGCCGGGGGCCGAGCCGGCATCGGGCCGGGCCGGGTAGGGCGATCCGTCGACTGATCTGACGGGCGTACCCCGGACAAGGCGCTTCGGGCCAACGGCGCGAAGCGCCGCAGAGCCGGGGCCCAGGGGCGCCTGGGTAACCGCCTCGTTTCGGATGCCTTGGGTCCCGGGTCACGGCGCGTCGCGCCGCGCCCGGGACACGAGCCCTCTGGTATCGGCTTTCACTCGCCCGGCAGCAATTCCAAGAGCTTCGTGAGGCGTGCCCAGAAGAACTCCTCGCCCGGGTAGCCTTCGATGCGGCCGAGCTCGGCGTTGCCGACCACCAGCACGAAGGTCGGCGTGTAGCGCACCGGGCGCACGAGCGTCAGGCCGGAGGCCGGAACGTCGCGCTTCTCGACCTCGCGGATCGGGGCGCGGCGGCCCTCCTGGGTCTTCGGATAGATCGGGCCGATGCGGGCGTCCCATTCGCGGCACCACGGACAGCCGACCTCGCGGACATAGACCAGCGTGGCCTGCGGCTCGGCCGACGCCCGGCCGGGGATGGGGCGACCGGCCGTCGTGGCGGCCGCCGTGGCGGCGAGCAGGAGGGCGGTGCGGCGGGTCGGGTGTCGCGTCGTCATGCCGGCAGGATACCACGACGGGCCGCCGTCGTGCATGCGCGGGATCGCCGAGCCGTGCGATCACGGATGCACGATACCGAATGATTGCAACGCTACCGGCTTCGCGTCACCATGCGCCCGACGAGAAGCACGAGTGCCGCGCGAAAAAGAATGCGGCCGGACAGGGGGAAACGATGTCGCTCGAGGTCGGGCTCGCGGCCGCCGCCATGGCGGGCCTGTTGTCGTTCCTCAGTCCCTGCGTGCTGCCGCTGGTGCCGCCTTATCTCACCTGGCTCGCCGGTGCCTCGCTCGACGAGCTCGCCGGCGACACGCCGCGGCCGGGCACCACGGCGCGGGCCTTCCTGCGCGCCTTGTTCTTTGTCGCCGGCTTCTCGGCCGTGTTCATCGCGCTCGGTGCCAGCGCTTCGCTGCTCGGCCGCCTGCTGATCGACCACCTGACGATCCTGTCGCGCGTCGCCGGCGTGATCATCGTGGTGCTCGGCCTGCACTTCGTCGGCCTGATCAGGATCCCGCTGCTCTACCGCGAGGCGCGGTTCGGGCTCGGCGGCCAGTCGGTCGGGCTGTTCGGGGCGTTCGTGATGGGGCTCGCCTTCGCGTTCGGTTGGACGCCCTGCGTCGGCCCGGTGCTCGCCTCGATCCTGCTGATCGCGGGCGCCGAGGATTCGGCCGGGCAGGGCGCCGGCCTGCTCGCCGCCTACGCGGCCGGAATCGGCCTGCCGTTTCTCGCGGCGGCCGTGTTCGTGCGGCCGTTCCTCGGCTTCCTGAAGCGATTCCGCGGCCATCTCGGGACGGTCGAGAAGGTGATCGGCGGGCTTCTGATCATCACCGGCGTGCTGATCTTCACCGGCACCATGGCGGACATCGCCGGTTGGCTCTTGGAGACGATCCCGGCGCTCGGGAAAATCGGGTGAGGGGAGGGGGCCCGGAGAGTTTGTCCGTCATGCCCGCGCTCGTCGCGGGCATCCACGTTGTTTCTGGTTTTCCGGATCCAAGATCGTGGATGGCCGGGACGAGCCCGGCCATGACGACGGTGAGGGATGGCGTAAGGTGCCGCGCCGGCCTCAGCCGTGGCGGAACTTCAGAATCTGCTCGTAGGCGCGCAGCTCGATGAGGAAACGATGCAGGAGATCGCCGTCGCGAGCCGCCACCGCCTCCGGCACGCGGGCCAGCGAGGCGCGGGCGCCGTCGACGATGCGGCGGAAGTCGGCGTCGGTCTTCACGGGCGTCGGTGCTTCGGCGTCGCAGCGCGCGAAGGCGGCGTCGCTGTCCTTGGCGGCCGTCGTGATGGCAGCGCCCGTCGTCGCGTCGGCGAGATCGGGGTGCTTGGTGCGGTGCCGGTCGAGGGCCGCGAACGTGTCGGACAGCTCGCGCACGCAGTCGGCGAGCAGGCGGGTGCCGGCGGCGCGCCGGGCCGCGGAGAGATCGGCGGCCAGCGCCTCGGTGGCGGCGGCGGCGGCCGCGAGATCGCCGGCGTCGATCGCCGCGAGCGCCGTCGCGACCCGGGCCGAATAGGGGGCGGGCAGGGACTTCTGCAGCCGTTCGAGCGCGAGCGCCGCGAGGTCGCCGTTGCCGGTGCGCAGATAGCCGGCGGCGAGCCGCCGGTCGGCGAGAATCGGCTCGTCGGCGGCGACACTCGGCGCCTGTGCCTGCGCCATCGCGGCACCGGTCGGCGTCGGGCCTGCGCTCGTGATCAGGATCGCGTGAGTCAGGCCCGCGACGGTGCAGACGTTACGAAATCGCGCTAACGTATGAAAAACGCTCATGAGGAAACGTCCATGCTGTCGTCGATGCTCTCACGTCGTGTCCTGATCGGCGCCGCGCTCGCGGGTCCCGCCCTGACCTCGGCGAAACTCCGCGCCGAGGAGCTGAAGCTCAACGAGGACGGGCTGCCGCATGTCGAGTGGTTTCTGCAGAGCCTGCTCGAGCTCGCCGACGACGTCGCGCTCGCGCAGCAGAACGGCAAGCGGCTCGCCGTGATGTGGGAGCTCCGCGGCTGCCCCTATTGCCGCGAGACCCACATCAAGAATCTCGGCGATCCGGCGATCGCGAGCTACATCCGCACCAACTTCGAGGTCCTGCAGCTCAACGTCGCAGGCGACCGCAAGGTCGTCGACCTCGACGGCGAGACGCTCTCCGAGCGCCGGCTCGCCGAGAAATACGGCGTGCGCTTCACGCCGACCTTCCAGTTCTTCGGCGAGAGCGTCGACGCCATGAAGGCGAAGGCCCCCCGCGCGCGCGAGGTGGCGCGGGCGCAAGGCTATCTCGAGCCCAAACATTTCCAGGCCCTGTTCCGCTTCGTCGCCGAGAAGGCCTACGAGAAGGGCACGCTGCGCGACTATCTCCGCGCCCAGGGCGCGTGAACTTCACCTCTCCCCGCGCGCGGGGAGAGGGAAGCGGCGCCATGCGCAGGCGCAACTCCTCACACGTCCGCGCCCGCCCTCACTTGTTCACCGGCGACTCCGGATCGAGCAGGAACGCCACCGCGTCCTTGATCTGCTCGACGGTCAGGAACTTGTGGTGGCCGAAGCGCGGCATGTTGGAGCAGGCGAACACGGCCTGGGCGTTGAACACCCGCTCGTAGACCTCCTTCTGGGCCTCCGGCGTCGTGCCCTTCAGCTTGCCGTAGCCCGTGAGGCTCGGCCCCAGCGTGCCGTAGCTTATCTCGGTCGGGGCGAGCTGATGGCAGGCGTAGCAGTTGCCGCCGTTGGCGCGCTTGGGGTCGTCGCCCATGCGGCCGCCGAAGCCGGAGAGCGCCAGCTTCTCGCCGTTCTTCCAGCTGCCCAGATACTTGCCGTCCGCCGGATAGGTGACGTTCTGCTTCTCGCGGGCCAGGATCGCGTCAGCCACCGCCTGGGGCGGCTGGTTGCGATACTGCGAGCACACCGCCATCGTCTCGTCCTGGACGACGCGTCCCGCGAGGTCCGGCGGCAGGTTCTTCCAGGCGGCCGCGACCGCCTGTTCGAGCCGCTCGCGGGTGATGCCGGGGGCGACCTCGACGGCGGCCGGCGTCGCTGCGCCGGTTCCGGCGCCCGTGGTGGACGGCGTGTCGGCGGCGTGCGCCAGGCCGGACATCAGGAGAGCGGTCGCGACCGCTGCGGCGGAGGCCGCGAAGGACAATCTGGTCATCGGGGGTCCTCAGCGCTTGATGGAGGGCACTTCGATGGCGCCGCCCTCGGCTCGCTTGGTGAGATACGCGGCGAGCGCGACCGTCACCTCCGAGGCGTAGCCGACGTCGGGCATGCGCATCTGCCAATAGCAGTCCCAAATGCGGTGCTGCATGGTTCGCAACGAGGCCTGCGACACCCGGTAGGTCGGCCACGACCCCATGGTCGCCTGCGCGGCCTTGGCATTGTCGAAGAACGGGAGGGTCTGCAAGCGGATGCGCTGGCCCTCCTGGCCGTGGCAGGTCTGGCAGGAGAAGTCGTTGATGCTGGAGCGCCGGTAGAACAGCGCCTCGCCGAGCGCCACCGCCTCGCGCTCCTTCGGGTGCTCCATCTTGGCCGCGTACTTCATCCCGTTCGACTTGTTGGCGACGAAGGCGACCAGCGCCTCGATCTCGGTCGCCGGGTTGCCGCCCGAGGAGGCGAACGGCTTCTTGCGGATCGGCGTCGTGTCGATGCCCTGGATGGTCTCCATGCACCACAGGATGCGCGATTCGGCGTCCATCACCCGGCCGACATCGGCGAACCAGCGCGGCATCTCGGCATAGGCGCCGTCGACCTTGCCGGGGCCCTTGCCGAGGTCGCAGGTCTCGAGCGTGGCGTTCTTGGGCCCGCGCGCCGTCGACCACAGCGTCTCGCCGCTGTCGACCGCGAGATAGCCGGGGTTCGACATCGGATCCGAGATCATGGCTCGGTATTTTTCCAACAGCTTGTCGGCGTCCTCTTCGGCCGCCGGGGAAGCCGTGGAAGCGGCAGGGGGCTGAGGGGTGGGGGTTTGGGCGGTGGCGACCGACAGCGTCACCGCCACCGACGCGGCCGTGACGACGGCGCGCGCCAGGGCGAAGCTTCCTGGGCTCATGGTTCCTCCGACGATGGGTGCGGCGGCCGGTCGTGCCGGTCTTCTGGAATGCCTGCAACGTGCAGCTTATATTCCCGAAGACGAATGAAAAGCGTTTTTTCTGCCGAGGCCCCCCGAAAGGACGAGCGTCCTGCATTTCGCTGTGATGCAGCAACAAATGCATCGTCATTAGCCATTTCGCCTATTGCGCGATCCGGCCGGACCGGGTAGAGAAGTTTCAAAATAATGAATGTATGGAGGAAGCGGATCCCGGACGGCGCCGCGGCGGGCCAACGATCGCCAGATCATTCGCCCGCCGGCTCCTCGGAATTCCGTGACGGACTGGTTTCGGTGCGTGCTCGTCTTCGGTGCGTGCTCGTCTCGGTCGCCGACCGCACAGGTCCGGGACCGCGTCGATCCGTGACCGGGTGCCGCGGCGACCGTAAAGTCGTCGCGATCAGGACAGTCGGCCCGGCGGGGCCGTCGACATGAGGAGAGGTTCTCGATGACGACGACAGTGAGCCGACGCGAGGCGTTCGCGCTGGGCGCCGGCGTGGTGGCGGCGGTCGCGCTCGGCGGCGCCGGGACGGCCTTCGCCAAGAACGACTCCGACGATCTCGTCAAGGCGTTCACGGGCGGCAAGACGCCGACCAAGGGCAAGGTGAAGCTCGACCTGCCCGACATCGCCGAGAACGGCAACACGGTGCCGCTCGCCTTCACGGTCGAGAGCCCGATGACCGACGCCTCACACGTCACCGACGTGCTGATCGTCGCCGACGGCAATCCGCGCGGCGGCATCGCCACCTTCCATTTCTCTCCGCGCTCGGGCGTCGCCGAGGCGGCAACCCGCATCCGCCTCGCCGAGACCCAGAACGTAATCGCCGTCGCCAAGATGAACGACGGCTCGCTGTTCATGGACACCCGGCAGGTCAAGGTCACGATCGGCGGCTGCGGCGGCTGATCCGGCTCCGGCTCGTCATTCAGAAGAATTGGGAGAGAACATCATGGCGACACCCGCGCCGAAACCGCGCATCCGTCTCGACAAGAAGGAGGCCAAGAAGGGCGACCTCGTCGAGGTCAAGGCCCTGGTGGCCCACATCATGGAATCGGGTCAGCGCAAGGACAAGGACGGCAACGTCATCCCGCGCAAGATCATCAACAAGTTCACCTGCGAGGTGAACGGCAAGCCGGTCTTCGCCGCCGATCTGGAGCCCGCCGTCTCGGCCAATCCCTACCTGCAGTTCAAGTTCCGGGCCGACGAGAGCGGCAAGGTCGTGCTCACCTGGTTCGACGACGACGGCAGCAAGATCGTCGGCGAAGAGACCATCACGGTGACCTGACGGTCGGGGTGACGCGGCGGCGCCTCTCCGCCGCGCGACCGAAACGACGTTCCCCAGGAAGCGTCTGGAGCCGCCGGTGCGCCCCGCGCCGGCGAGCGAGGACGCGCGCCGAAGAGTGCATCATGACGACGCGACGTGATCTGCTGCAATACTCCGCCGCCATGGCTGCCGTGCTGGCCGGTGCGGGATTCGGGGGCGGGGGGACGACCCGGGCGCTCGCCCAGCAGCGCGTGACACAGGCCGATCTCCTGGCGTTCGAGCCGCTCGGCAACGTGACCCTGATTCATGTCACCGACATCCACGCCCAGCTCAAGCCGGTCTATTTCCGTGAGCCGACCGTCAATCTCGGTGTCGGCGACGCCAAGGGCGTGCCGCCGCACGTCACCGGCAAGGCGCTGCTCGAGTCCTACAAGGTGCCGCCCGGCAGCCCGCTCGCCTATGCGCTCGCCGACATCGACTTCGAGGCCCTGGCGAAGAGCTACGGCCGCCTCGGCGGCCTAGACCGCGTCGCGACGATCGTCCAGGCCATCCGCTCCGAGCGCGAGAACCGCGTGCTGCTGCTCGACGGCGGCGACACCTGGCAGAACTCCTACACGTCGCTGGCGACCAAGGGCCAGGACATGGTCGACTGCATGGCGCTCCTGAAGCCGGACGCCATGACGGCGCACTGGGAGTTCACGCTGGGCGCCGAGCGCGTGAAGGAGATGGTCGGCAAGCTCGGCTTCCCGTTCCTGTGCCAGAACGTGCGCGAAAGCGAGTTCCAGGACGAGGTGTTCAAGGGCTCGGCCATGTTCGAGCGCGGCGGCGTCAAGGTCGCGGTGATCGGCCAGGCGCTGCCCTACACGCCGATCGCCAATCCGCGCTGGATGATCCCGGACTGGTCGTTCGGCATCCGCGAGAAGGAGCTGCAGGCCGAGGTCGACAAGGCGCGCGCCGCCGGCGCCGGGCTGGTCGTGCTGCTCTCCCACAACGGCTTCGATGTCGACCGCAAGCTCGCCGGCCGGGTGAGCGGCATCGACGTGATCCTCACCGGCCACACCCACGACGCCCTGCCGGCGCCGGTGCAGGTGGGCAAGACGATCCTGATCGCCTCGGGCAGCCACGGCAAGTTCGTCTCGCGCATCGATCTCGACGTGCGCGACGGCGCCGTGAAGGGCGTCCGCCACAAGCTGATCCCGGTGCTCGCCGACGTGATCACGCCGGACGCCGCGATGGCGGCGGCGATCGCCAGGCACCGCGCGCCGCACGAGACGATGCTGGGCGAGGTGGTCGGCAAGACCGCGACGACGCTCTACCGGCGCGGCAACTTCAACGGCACGCTCGACGACGTGATCTGCGACGCCCTCCTGGCCGAACGGGACGCCGAGATCGCGTTGTCGCCGGGCTTCCGCTGGGGGCCGACACTGCTGGCCGGGCAGAGCATCACCCGCGAGGACGTCTACAACGCCACCGCCATGACCTATCCGGCGGCCTACCGCATGACCATGACGGGCGCCCGCCTGAAGGAGGTGCTCGAGGACGTCGCCGACAACATCTTCAATCCCGACCCGTATCTCCAGCAGGGCGGCGACATGGTGCGGGTCGGCGGCCTCTCCTACACGATCGACGTCGGCAAGCCGATCGGCAGCCGCATCGGCGACCTCGTGCTGAGCCGCACCGGCCAGCCGCTCGCCGCCGACAAGGAGTACATGGTCGCCGGCTGGGCGAGCGTCAACGAGGGCACCGAAGGCCCGGCGATCTGGGACGTGGTGTTCGATCATCTGAAGAAGAAGCAGACCGTGGCGCCCACCGGCGCCTCCACGGTGAAGATTTTGGGGGCGTGAGACCCCTGTGCCTCGAGGCACAGCGCCGGTGCTCCCTCTCCCCGCAGGCGGGGAGAGGGTCGGGGTGAGGGGCGACTTCCCGAAGCAGAGACTCGCGGCGACGCCCCCTCACCCGACATCCGCGCTGGACGCGCGAATGTCGACCTTTCCCCGCCTGCGGGGAGAGGTGAGAGCAGCGTCTCGTGTAAGCGAACAATGCAGACCGGAGAGCGGGAATGCTGAACAAGAACCGTGATCAGGACGCCGGGCTGTCGCGGCGTTCGCTGCTCGGCAAGAGCCTGGCGCTCGGCGGCGCCGCCGTCGCCGGCGCGACCGGCAAGGTGGCTGCGACCGAGCCGGGGAACCCGGCCAACCTGCCGCCCAACGTGCCGGAGTGGTCGAAGACGCTCGGCGACGGCGTCGCGGTGCGGGCCTACGGCAAGCCGTCGAAGCACGAGGCCAACGTGATCCGGCGCGACGTCGAGTGGCTCACCGCATCGCGCGAGAGCTCGGTGTCGTTCACGCCGCTGCACGAGCTCGACGGCATCATCACGCCGAACGGCCTGTGCTTCGAGCGCCACCATTCGGGGATCGCCGAGCTCGATCCCAACGACTACCGGCTGATGATCCATGGGCTGGTCGACAAGCCGCTGATGTTCACGCTGCAGGATCTGGAGCGATTTCCGCGCACCAACCGGATCTACTTCGCCGAATGCGCGGCCAACTCCGGCATGGAGTGGCGCGGCGCCCAGATGAACGCCTGCCAGTTCACCCACGGCATGATCCACAACGTCATGTACACGGGCGTGCCGCTGCGGGTGTTGCTGGAGGAGGCCGGCGTCAAGACCAATGCCAAGTGGCTGCTGCTGGAGGGCGCCGACTCGGCCGCGATGACTCGCTCGCTCCCGCTCCAGAAGGCGCTCGACGACTGCCTGATCGCCTTCCGCATGAACGGCGAGCGGCTGCGCCCCGAGAACGGCTACCCGGTGCGCATCTGCGTGCCCGGCTGGGAGGCCAACATGTGGGTCAAGTGGCTGCGCCGCATCGAGGTCGGCGACCAGCCCTGGCACCATCGCGAGGAGACGTCGAAATACACCGACCTCCTCGAGAACGGCAAGGCGCGCCGCTTCACCTATGTGATGGACGCGAAGTCCGTGATCACCAATCCGAGCCCGCAGGCGCCGCTCAAGCACAAGAAGGGTTTCACGGTCATCTCCGGCATCGCCTGGTCGGGGCGCGGCAAGATCGCTCGGGTCGACGTGTCGCTCGACGGCGGCCGCAACTGGCGCACCGCGCGGCTCGACGGACCCGTGCTCGACAAGTCAATGGCGCGCTTCTACGCCGAGTTCGACTGGAACGGCCAGGAGCTGTTCCTGCAGTCGCGCGCCATCGACGAGACCGGCTACGTGCAGCCCACCAAGGACGAGCTGCGCAAGGTGCGGGGCGTCAACTCCGTCTATCACAACAATGGCATCCAGACCTGGCGGGTGTCGCCGGAGGGCGAGGTGGAAAATGTCGAGATCGCGTGAGATCACCATCGTCTCGGCCGCGCTCCTGGTCGCCACCCTGATCGGCGGCGCCGGCTTCGCCATGGCGCAGAACGGCAGGCTCCCGGCCAAGCCGACCGGCAAGGATGCGGCTGCCAAGACCGCGCCGGCCCAGACCGCGCCGGCACCGGCGTCTGCTGCTGCACCCGCGAAGGTGCACTACGGCATTGGCCGCGAGGCGAAGCCGGAGGAGATCGCCGGCTGGGACATCGACGTGCGGCCGGACGGGCAGGGGCTGCCGCCAGGCAAGGGCACGGCCCGCAAGGGCGAGGATCTGTTCGTGACGCAGTGCGCCGCCTGCCATGGCGAGTTCGGCGAGAGCACGGGCCGCTGGCCGGTTCTGGCGGGGGGCGCCGGCACGCTCGCCTCTCACGATCCGGTGAAGACGATCGGCTCCTACTGGCCCTACGCCTCGACCGTGATCGACTATGTTCGGCGCGCCATGCCGTTCGGCAACGCGCAGTCGCTGGAGGGCGACGATCTGTACTCGATCGTCGCCTATCTGCTCTATCTGAACGACGTGATCACGGACCAGGATCAGGAAATCTCCGACAAGAGCTTCCCGACCGTGAAGCTCGCGAACGAGGCGAACTTCTTCGACGACGACCGCGAGGCGTCCGAGAAGGCGTTCTGGAAGAAGGAGCCGTGCATGACGAACTGTGCGGCCGGCGCGCCGAAGGTTCTCGGCCGCGCCCGCGCCATCGACGTGACGCCGGAGGACGGCAAGGGACCGCGGGTCGAATGATGCCGCGGCGCCTTCCGTCTCGCGCGCCGACGCGGATTTTGGCCGTACCCGTCGGGACCGCGACGGTCGCGGTCGCGACCGCGCCGCTCGTCGCGCTGGCCGTCGCGGTCGGCGCCGTGGCGGCCGGCGGGCACACGAGCGGCGGATCGAAGGGGGATCGCGAGCTCGGCGAGTATCTGTCGTCCGAATGCGTCACCTGCCACCAGATCAGCGGGCGCTACGACGGCATCCCGCCGATCGTCGGCTGGCCGGAGGAGAGCTTCGTGGAGATCCTCGGCCAGTACCGGGACAAGACGCGCGACAACCCGGTGATGCGCTCGATCGCGGTGAAGTTCACGGACGACGAGATCGCCGCGCTCGCCGCCTATTTCGGCAGCCTTAAGCCGCGGACGGACTAGAGGGCTGGGCGGCTTGCCGAGCTCGCGAGACCGCACGGGGAAAACCTCTCCCCGCACGCGGGGAGAGGGAGCAGAGGCCGAGGTAACAACGAACAGGCCCGCATACAGGGCGCGCATTGGGATCCAGGGAGGACATCATGATTTCCATGACGCGACGTCATTTCTCCACCGCGCTGCTTGTCGGCACCGGTGTGCTCGCCATGCCGGCCATGCTGCGCGCCCAGGCGAAGCCGCGGCTCGTCGTGATCGGCGGCGGGCCGGCCGGCGCGACCGTGGCGCGCTACGTCGCCAAGGATTCGAACGGCGCCATCGACGTGACGCTGGTCGAGCCGGCCAAGAAGTTCATCACCTGCTTCCACTCGAACCTCTATCTCGGCGACTACCGGCCGTGGGACTCGATCGCGCACGACTACAATCTCGCCGCCGCCGGCGTGAAGAAGGTCGACCAGGCGGCCGCCGCGATCGATCGCGACAAGAAGGAGGTGCGCCTCGCCGACGGCAGCGTGCTGCCCTACGATCGCCTCGTCGTCGCGCCCGGCATCGATCTCGACTTCGGCTCGGTGCCCGGCTGGTCCGAGGCGGCCGCCGAGGTGATGCCGCACGCCTGGAAGGCCGGCCCGCAGACCCAGCTCCTGAAGAAGCAGCTCGACGCGCTCGAGGACGGCGCCACCATCGTGATGATCGCGCCGCCGAACCCGTATCGCTGCCCGCCCGGACCCTACGAGCGCGTCTCCTGCATGGCGGCCGTCCTCAAGAAGAAGGGCCACACCAAGTCGCGCATCGTGGTGATCGACCCGAAGGACCGCTTCTCCAAGATGGCCCTGTTCCAGGAGGGCTGGCAGAACCACTATCCGGGCATGGTCGAGTGGATGGACCCGAAGATGCACGGCGGGCTCAAGAGCGTCGACCCGAAGACCATGACGGTCGTGACCGACCTCGAGACCATCAAGGCGGATCTCGTCAACGTGATCCCCAAGCAGATGGCCGGCAAGATCGCCCGTGACGCGGGGCTCGCCAACGCCACCGGCTACTGCCCGATCGATCCGACCAACATGAAGTCGGCGAACGACCCGAACATCTTCGTGCTCGGCGACGCCTCGATCGCCGGGGCGATGCCGAAGTCGGCCTTCGCGGCCAACAGCCAGGCCAAGGTGGTGGCGATGGCGGTGCGCGGCGAGCTCGCCGGCTCCCGCACCTTCCCGGCCCGCTATTCCAACACCTGCTGGTCGATCATCGCGCCCGACGACACGGTCAAGATCGGCGGTCGTTACGAGGCCAAGGACGGCGCCATCGCCGAGGTCGAGGGCTTCGTCTCCAAGACCGGCGAAGGCAAGGACGAGCGCCGCCAGACCAGCGAGGAGAACATGGGCTGGTACAAGGGCATCGTCGCCGACATCTTCGGGTGAAGGACGACCGCGACGGCGTCGCGCTCTGCTCCGCCCTCGGCCTGAGAAGCGACCGCAGGTCGCGTCTCGAAGGGCGGGGGCGGCCATCACCGAAATCGCACCCGCCCGGTTTCGGCGTTCGGACCTGCACAAGTCGGCTGATGCCGGCTCGTGGTGGCCACATGGTTCAAGACGCGGACCTGCGGTCCGCTCCTCAACATGAGGAGAGCGGGAGGCGAAAGGACTGGCCGTGATTGACCGACGAACCTTTCTGCGCGGGGCCGCGGGCGCCCTGGCGGCACCGGCGCTCGCCGCGCCGACGACCGCCCAGATCAGGCCGCATGTCGTCGTGATCGGCGGCGGGGCGGGCGGGGCGACGGCGGCCAAGTATCTGGTCTCGACCGGCGCCGAGCTCGACGTGACGCTGGTCGAGCAGAACAGGCAGTTCGTCACGCCGTTCACCTCGAACCTGTTCCTCGGCGGGCAGAAGCCCTACGAGCAGCTCGTCTATGGCTACGACAACCTGGCCGGGCGCGGGGTGAAGCTGGTGTTCGAGCGGGTCGCCGGCATCGAACGTAGCGCGAAGCGGCTGCGCCTCGCCGACGGCACCGAGATCCCCTACGACCGCCTGATCGTCTCGCCCGGCATCGACTTCAAGTACGGCGATGTGCCCGGCTATTCGACGGAGGCGGCGGAGCGCATGCCGCATGCGTGGCGCGGCGGCGACCAGTTTCTGCTGCTGAAGCGCCAGCTCGACGCCGTGGAGGACGGCGGCCTGATCGTCATCGTCGCCCCGCCGAATCCCTATCGCTGCCCGCCGGCGCCCTACGAGCGCGCCTCGATGATGGCGCTGGCGCTGAAGCGGCGCGGCGTCAAGGACGCCCGTATCGTCATCCTCGACGCCAAGGATCACTTCCCCATGCAGCCGCTGTTCGAAGACGGCTGGGCCCGGCACTATCCGGGCGTGATCGAGTGGCAGGACCCCAAGATGCATGGCGGCATCAAGTCCGTCGATCCCAAGTCCATGACCGTGACCACCGACCTCGAGACCCACAAGGCGGCGCTGGTCAACGTCGTCCCGCCCCAGCAGGCGGGCCGGCTCGGCCGCGACGCCGGCCTCACCGACGAGACCGGCTGGTGCCCGGTCGACGCCGGCACCATGAGGTCGCTCCTCGATCCGAGCATTCACGTGATCGGCGACGCCGCGATCGGCGGTGATTTTCCGAAATCGGGTTTCGCCGCCAACAACGAGGCGAAGAACACGGCGATGATCGTGCGTCACGAGCTGCTCGGCTCCCGGCTGCTGCCGGTGCGGTTCACCAATCATTGCTGGAGCACGATCGCACCCGACGACGCGATCAAGAACGGCGCCCGCTACGAGCCGCGCGACGGCAAGATCGTGATGCTCGATCCCTACACGTCGCAGCGCGACGAGTCGCCCGAGCTGCGCGAGAAGCAGGCCAAGGAGGCGGTCGGCTGGTACCGCGGCATGACGACCGACATGTTCGGGTGATGCGGCGGCCGGTCTCCGACCTCACTCCGTCCTCACCCTGAGGAGCGGCCGAAGGCCGCGTCTCGAAGGGCGAGGACGGCCCCGCGGCGGCTCGGGTGTGACCTCATGGTTCGAGACGCGGACCTGCGGTCCACTCCTCACCATGAGGGGCTGTCGCGTGTGTCGCCGCAGGCGACGTGTCGTTCACCACCCCCGCCAGTGCCGCACCATACAGAATCATGCACGCTCCGGCCGGCGGGTTTTCGCGCAGGCGCGTCGCGATCGTTGTGACCGTGCCGATCATGGTTCTCGGGTCACTGCCCAGGCTCTCCACCACGGCCGCCGGGGTATCGGGCGACAGGCCGTGGGCAAAAAGCTTGTCGGCGAGCGCCGGGAACGTCGCCTTGCCCATGAACACGCAGGTGGTCGCCGCCGGGTCGGCCAGCGCCGCGAGGTCGAGGTCGTCGGGGAGGCCGCCCGTCACCTCGTGGGCCGTGATGAACTGCACGCGCCGCGCGACCAGGCGCTTGGTCAGCGCCGTGCCGAGATGCGCCGCGGCCGCCGTCGCCGAGGTGACGCCCGGCACCATCTCGATCGCGACGCCGGCCTCGCGGGCCGCCGTGATCTCCTCGTCGGCGCGCGAGAAGATCGCCGGGTCGCCGGACTTCAGCCGCACCACCCGCTTGCCGAGCCGCGCATAGGCGACCATCAGCCGGCTCACCTCGGCCTGCTTGGGCGCGTGCTGGCCGGCACGTTTTCCGACCGAGATCAGCTCGGCGTCCTCGCGCGCATGAACGAGCGCGCCGGCGCTGCCGAGGTCGTCGTAGAGCACCACGTCGGCGGCGCGCAGGCGGTCCACGGCACGCAGCGTCAGCAGGTCGGGATCGCCTGGTCCGGCCCCGACCAGGGCGATGTGGCCCGCGGAGGCATGGTGATCGGGATCGTCAGTCATCTCGGCAGTCCTGGCGGCAGTTCTGGCGGCAGTCCTGACAGGATGCGGCGGCCCGCCTATAGTCGCGCGCATGAGCGAAGAGAAGCCGCTGCGGCCCGGCTGGACCACGGGCACCTGCGCGACCGCGGCGACGCGCGCCGCCGTCGAGGCACTGGTGACGGGGCATTTGCCCGATCCGGTCGCCGTGACGCTGCCGGGCGGCCAGCGGCCGAGCTTCTCGCTCGCCTTCGGCGAGACAGGCGATGGTTTCGCGCGGGCCGGCGTTGTGAAGGACGCCGGGGACGATCCCGACGTGACGCATGGCGCCGTCGTCGTCGCGACGGTCCGGCCGGGTGCGCCGGGCACCGGTGTGACGTTCCGGGCCGGCGAGGGGGTCGGCACCGTGACCCGGCCCGGCCTGCCGGTCGCGGTCGGCGAGCCGGCCATCAATCCGGTGCCGCGCGAGATGATGCGGGCGGCGATCGCCGAGGTCTGCGCCGCCACCGGCGCGGCCGGCGACGTGATCGTCGAGATCGCGGTCCCGAA
Source organism: Rhodoplanes sp. SY1 (assembly GCF_046000175.1). Classification (NCBI taxonomy): domain Bacteria; kingdom Pseudomonadati; phylum Pseudomonadota; class Alphaproteobacteria; order Hyphomicrobiales; family Nitrobacteraceae; genus Rhodoplanes; species Rhodoplanes sp. SY1. The sequence continues at coordinate 18,220 of NZ_JBEOMB010000089.1, read as the reverse complement.
CGGCACCGCGCTGGCCCAGAAGACGCTCAACCCGCGGCTCGGCATCGTCGGCGGCCTGTCGATCCTCGGCACCACCGGGATCGTGGTGCCGTTCTCCTGCGCAGCCTGGATCCACGCCATCCATCGCGGCGTCGACGTCGCCCGCGCGGCCGGCCTCGCGCACATCGCCGGCGCGACCGGCGCGACCTCGGAGGCCGCCATCGCGGCGCTCGACGGCCTGCCCGAGATCGCACTGATCGACATGGGCGACTTCGTCGGCGGCCTGCTGAAATACGTGCGGCTGCATCCGGTCGAGCGCGTCACCGTCGCGGGCGGCTTCGCCAAGATGACCAAGCTTTCGCAGGGCCTGCTCGATCTCCATTCGCGGTCCGGCGAGGTCGATCTTTCGCACCTGGCCCGGCTCGCCGCCGAGGCGGGGGCGCCGGCCGGGCTGGTCGACGCGATCCCCCGCGCCAACACGGCGCTCGAGGTCTTGCAGCGAACGCAGGCGGAGGGCATCGACGTCGCCGCGCTCGTGGCGGCGCGCGCTGTTCAGACCGGCGCAGCGCAGCTGCGCGGCACCGACGTGGGGCTCGATGTCGTGGTGTTCGGTCGCAAGGGCGAGCTGCTCGCCCGCACGCCGGTGGTGAGGGGATAGATGACTGCCCGGCAGAAGGTTCTGATCCTCGGCGGCACGACAGAAGCGCGGCGGCTCGCCGAGGCGCTCGCGAACGCGCCCGAGATCGACGCCGTGCTGTCCTATGCGGGGCGCACCGAAAACCCGCTCGCCGTGCCGGTGCCCTGGCGGGTCGGCGGATTCGGCGGCGTGCCGGGGCTGATCGACTATCTGAGAGCCGAGAACATCGACCGCGTGGTCGACGCGACGCATCCGTTCGCGGCGCAGATGAGCAGCAACGCCGTCGCGGCCTGCGCGGCGACCGGCGTTCCGCTGGTCGCGCTGGAGCGTGCCCCGTGGCGGCCCGAGGCGGGCGACCGCTGGATCGAGGTCGACACGCTGGAGGAGGCGGTGGTGGCCGTCGGCGAGGCGCCGCGGCGCGTCTTTCTCGGCATCGGCCGCCTGCATCTCGATGCGTTCGTGAAAAAGCCGCAGCACCACTATCTGGTGCGGCTCGTGGATGCACCGCGTGAAAATCTGCCGCTGCCCAACGTCACCGTGGTGGTTGCGCGCGGGCCGTTCGACGTCGACGGCGACCGCGCGCTGATGATCGCGCACGGCAGCGAGATGGTGGTGTCGAAGAACGCCGGCGGCACGGCGGCCGTCGCGAAGATCATCGCCGCGCGGAAAATCGGGCTGCCGGTCGTGATGGTGCGGCGGCCAAAAATCCCGCCACGGCAGACGGTCGAGACCGTCGCGGCCGTGCTGGCCTGGCTTGCCGACCCCAGGTCTCACGACGTCGTCTCCGCCGGTGCCGAGCGCGGCGTGTAGACGAAGGCCGAGCCGCGCTCCCGGCTGATCAGCCGGGTCTGCGACGAGCCGACAATCACCAGCGTGCGCATGTCGGCGCGCGACGCCACCGCGTCGGCGAGCGGCACCGTATCGATCCTTTCCTGCAGGGCATTCACCGCAGTGGCGAAGATCACGGGCGTGCTCGGTGGGCGCAACGGGCGGAGAATGTCGAGCGCCTGGCCGAGCTGATGCGGACGCGCCTTCGACACCGGATTGTAGAGCGCGATGACGAAGTCGGCCTCGGCGGCGAGTTTCAGGCGCTTCTCGACCAGTGCCCAGGGCTTGAGATTGTCGGAGAGGTTGATGGCGCAGAAATCGTGGCCGAGGGGCGCGCCGACGCGGGCCGCCGCCGCCGTCATGGCGGTGACGCCGGGCAGCACCCGCAGGTCGAGCGCGCGCCACGCAGGATCGCCGTGCTCGACCGCCTCGAAGACCGCCGCCGCCATGGCGAACACGCCGGGATCGCCCGACGAGACGACGACGACGCGCCGGCCGGCGCTCGCGAGCGTCAGCGCGTGGCGGGCGCGGTCGATCTCTTCCCGGTTGTCGGAGCCGTGCTTCTCGAGGCCCGGCCGGTCCGGCACGCGGGCGATGTAGGGGCCGTAGCCGATCAGATCCGTGGCGCCGGCGAGCGCATCGCTCACCTCCGGCGTGATCAGGCGCGGGTCGCCGGGACCGAGGCCGACGACGACCAGGGAGCCCGAGGAAGAGGCGTCGCTCATGGCCGCCGTCCCTCGCCGTGCACCAGCACCATGGAGAAGTAGGGCGCCGCATCGTCCGGTTTGTCCGCGAGGCGCAATACCGTCTCGCCCGCCATGGTGCCGCGCTCGACATAGACGGCGCGCTCGATCAGGCCGGCGGTCGTGAGTGCGCGCCGCACTTTTGGGAGGTTCTTTCCGAGCTTCATGATCACCAGCGCGTCGGCCCGGCCCATGCGGTCGACCAGCGTCGCCTCGTCGAGCGTCGCGGGCAGCACCGTGAGAATATCGTCGCCCCAGGTGATCGGCGCAGCCGTGGCGGTCCAGCAGCCCGCCATGCCGGGGATGCCCGGCACCACGACCAGGGGCACGCGGCCGGCGAGGCGCGTGTGCAGATGCATGAACGAGCCGTAGAGGAACGGGTCGCCCTCGCACAGCACGATCACGTCACGGCCCTGATCGGTGTGAGCGGTCAGGCGGGCGACGCAGTCCTGATAGAAGTCCTTAAGGGCGGCGTTGTAGGCGGGGTCCTTGAAGGCGATCTCGGTCGTGACCGGATACGCCATCGCGATCTCGATCACGTCGGGGGCCAGCAGTCCGGCCGCGATGGTGCGTGCGTTGCTGGTCCGCCCGGCCTTGCAGAAATAGGCGACGACGGCGGCACCGCGCACCAGCCGGTCGGCCTTGACGCTGATCAGCTCGGGATCGCCGGGCCCGAGCCCGACGCCGTAGACGGTGGCGGTCATCGGCGGTACTCCCCGGCGACAGCGGTCTCTGAACCTCTCCCCGCGCGCGGGGAGAGGTCGACAGTCGCGCGTTCAGCGCGACTGTCGGGTGAGGGGGCGTTTCGTGGATGCAGAGGCGCCCCCTCACCCCGACCCTCTCTCCGCGCGCGGGGAGAGGGAGCGCTGGCGCCGCGCCAGCGGCGAGAGTGAGTCGAGGCGCCGTGCATCGGACCTGGTCGGACAGGGACGTGACTCGAGATAACGATCATCGTCATTCCCGGTCGCTCGCGAGCGCGTTCACCGCGGCGGCCGTCATGGCGCTGCCGCCCTTGCGGCCGCGCACGATCATGCTGGGCACGCGGCCGTCGGCGATCAGCGCCTCCTTCGACTCCGCCGCGCCGACGAAGCCGACCGGCATGCCGATGACGGCGGCCGGCTTCGCGGCGCCCTCGTCCAGCATCTCCAGCAGGCGGAACAGCGCGGTCGGCGCGTTGCCGATGGCCACGACCGCGCCGCCGAGCCGCTCGCGCCACAGGTCCATGGCGGCGGCCGTGCGGGTCGTGCCGAGCTTGTCCGCCAGCAACGGCACGGCGGGATCGGAGAGCGTGCAGATCACGTCGTTGTCGGCCGGCAGCCGCGCCCGGGTGACGCCGTGCGCCACCATCTGGGCGTCGCAGAAGATCGGCGCGCCGGCGCGCAACGCCGTCCGCGCCGCCGCAGCGGCTCCGGGAGAGAAGATCAGATCGGCCGCGACCTCGACCATGCCGCTCGCATGGATCACCCGGACCGCGACCTTCTCCTCCTCTGGCGAGAAGCGGGCGAGGTCGGCCTCGGCCCGGATGATGGCGAACGAGCGCCGATAGATCGCGGCGCCGTCCTTCTCGTAGACGAGGGTCATGCACAAGCCTTTGTCGTCATTCCGGGGCGCACCGAAGGTGCGAACCCGGAATCCAGCCGAGACGTAGGACGTCGTGGCTGGATTCCGGGTCCGGCCCTCCGGGCCGTCCCGGAATGACCGGTGAAGTCGTGATCAGGTCCGGTGTCATCGACCGTCGTCCGCGATCGCGTCGATGACGCTGTTGCGCCGGGTGGTCCAGTGGCCGGCCGTGACGAGCTGGCGGAAGCGCCGGCGCATCGCCTCGGCGGCGCGCGGGTTGGCGCTGTCGAGGAAGTCGCGCACCTCCTCGTCGCCGAGCGTCGCGTCGTAATAGAGGTCGAAGTGATGCGGTGGCACGGCTTGCGCGAGATGCGCGAACAGCGCCATCTGGTCGAGCGTCCAGGCGATCTCGGCTGCGCCGCGAAACCCGTGCCGCATCTGCCCGCAGATCCAGGTCCGGTTGGTGGCGCGCGCCCGCACGACGCGGGCGATCTCCTCCCGCAGCGTGCGCATCCGCGGATCGTCGGCACGCGCCGAGTCGGCGTGATAAAGGGCAGGCGCGCCGCCGAGCGTCTTTGCGGCGGCGGCAAAACCCGCCTCGTGCGCCGCATAGTCGGGCGCCATCAGGAGGTCGGTCTCGGGCAGGTCCTGGGTATGCACGAAGGCGTCGGCCGCCGCGACCTGCGCCTCCAGCGCGTCGCGGGCCGGCACGCCGTCGCCACGGCCATAGGCATGGGCGCTGCCGGCGAGCCAGGCCTCGGCGGCGGCCGCCACGCTCTCGGACGTGAGATCGTCGACCGTCTCGGCGACGCCGACCCCGTAAGCGCCGGGCGCCGGGCCGAAGACACGCGGGCCACCGGCGGTCCGGAACGGGTTCTCCTCGGCCGGCTCGTCGCGCGCCGCGAGCGCCGTGACGGCCTGCTCGAACAGCACCGGCAGGCTCGGAAACACGTCGCGGAACAGGCCGGAGATGCGCAGCGTCACGTTGATGCGCGGGCGCCCGAGCTGGGCGAGGGTGAGCACCTCGAAGCCGGACACGCGGTCGGAGGTCGTGTCCCAGGTCGGCACCACGCCCATCAGCCGCAGCGCCATGGCGAGCTCCTCGCCGGCTGTGCGCATCGTCGCCGAGCCCCACAGGTCCACCACCACGGAGCCCGGATACTCGCCGTGATCCTGCAGGTGCCGGGTCAGCAGCGCGTCGGCGAGGCGGGCGCCCTGGTCGGCGGCGGCACGGCTCGGCACGGCGCGCGGATCGACCGTGAAGAGATTGCGGCCGGTCGGCAGCACGTCGCGCCGCCCGCGCCACGGCGAGCCGGCCGGCCCGGGCGCCACCGCGCGGCCGTCGAGCGCGGCGAGCAGGCTCGTCTGCTCGACTCGCGCGCAGACATCGAACGGCACGTCGGCGGACAGCACCTCGTCCGGCACCACCGGCACGCGGCCGAAAACGTGCAGGCCGTCGGAGAACTGCGTCGCCTTCACGTCGCACACGAAGGCGTCGAGCCTCACCACGGCCTCCTGCGGGCTCGTGTCGTCGGTGATGCCGGTGTCGTGGTTGAGCCCTGTCTCTTTCGCGGCGGCGACGATGTCCTTCGCCAGCCGCTCGCGGCGGCGCGGGTCGAGCCCGTCGGCGTTGGAGTACTCGTCGAGCAGCCGTTCGACCGTGTGCAGGCGCTCCGGCACGGCGCTCTGCCGTTGCGGCGGCGTCATGTGGCCGATCGTGACGGCGCCGAGCCGCCGCTTGGCGGTGGCCGCCTCGCCCGGATCGTTGACGATGAACGGATAGACCACCGGCGTGGCCCCGAGCAGCACGTCGGGCCAGCAGGCCCCGGACAGCGCCACCGCCTTGCCGGGCAGCCATTCGAGCGTGCCGTGCGCGCCCATGTGGACGAGCGCGTCGATATTGCAGACTTGGCGCAGCCACAGATGGAAGGCGACGAAGCCGTGCCGCGGTGCGCGGCGTGCGTCGTGATACTCGGCCGCCCGCGCGGCGCGGCTGCCGCGCTCGGGCTGCGCCGCGACGATCACGTTGCCGCAGCGGATGGCGCGGAAGTGAAACCGGCCGTCGCGCACCGAAGGGTCATCTGCGGGAGCGCCCCACTGCGCGATCAGTTCCGAGCGCAGCGCCGGGTCGAGGTCCTGCAGTGCGGCCTCGTAGTCGGCGAGCGGCCACGCGTTCTCCTCCGCCAGCAGACGCGTGATCAGCGTCGCGTGATCAGGCGGCGCATCCGCGACCGCGTAGCCTGAGCCGGCCAGCGTGGACAAGAGTGCGACGGCGCTCTCCGGCGCGTCGAGGCCGACCGCATGGGCGATCTGGTCGTCGCGGCCCGGATAGGCGGACAGCACCAGCGCGAGCTTTCGCTCCGCGCGCGCCGTGCGGCGCAGCCGCGCCAGTGCCTGCGCGCGTGCCGCGACCGCGGCGACGCGCTCGCCGTGCGGCGCGTGGACGACGCGGGCGAAGCCGAGATCGGGATCGACCGGCTCGGGCTCCTTGAACGAGACGACGCCGGAGAACACGCGGCCGTCGACCTCCGGCAGCACCACATGGATGGCGAGGTCGGACGGCGACAGCCCACGCTCCGACGTCGCCCACGCCTTCTGCGACGATCCGGCCAGCGCCACCTGCAGCACCGGCGCATCGGCCGCGTCGAACGACCCGCCGTCGGCGTCGCGGGCCGAGAAGGCGGTGGCGTTGACGATCACGTCGGGTCTTATGCGCGCGAGCTGATCACGCAGCCAGGCGCGCGTCTCCGGCTCCTTCAGGCTGCCGACGAAGACGCCGACCGGCGTCAAGCCGCGCGCCTTCAACGCTGCAGTCAGCGCCTCGACGGGCGCCGTGTCGGCCGCCGCCAGGATGGCGCGATAGAACACGACGAGCGCGCGCGGCGCGTCGCCCTCGTTCGGCGCGTCGACCGGACACGCCGAGAGATCGCCGGGGAAGAAACCGTGGCGGGGCAGGGCGCGCACGCCGAGGATCGGCACGGCCCACAGGCCCGACGCGAGCGCGAGCTGGGCGAGCGCGCCTTGCGCGGCGCGCGCCCCGCCGGTGTCGCACAGCGCCTGCAGGCGGCGCAGCGTCGAGACCGGCACGTTGGAGGCCTCGTCGAGCCGCGGGTCGGCGCGGCCGTCGCCCGGAACGATGGCCAGCGCGATGTTGTTCCGCGCCGCCACGGCCCGCAGCTCCTCGATGCCGTAGCGCCAGTAGTCGAGCCCGCCCAAGAGCCTGATCAGGATGCCCTTGGCGTGCGACAGCGTCTTCTCGATGTAGAGATCGACCGAGAGGGGATGCTGCAGCCGCGCCAGATTGGCGAGACGCAGGCTCGGCAGATCGTCGCGACCGGCCCGCCAGCCGGCCGCGAAGGCGCCGAGGTCGCTGTCCGCGAACGACAGGACGACGAGATCGGCGGGCGCGTGACCGAGATCCTCGGCCGCTGCCGCCTCCTCGAGGCCGTGCGTCTCGCGGAACAGGATGTGCATGGTCAGGCCGGCTCGCGCTGCAGGGCCGTCGTGACGGCGGCGTGGTCGAAGCCCTTCTGGCCGATGACGACGAGGCGCGAGACGCGCGGCTCGTCGGCGGCCCATGGCCGGTCGAACTGCGCCCGCACCCGGGTGCCGACGCCCTGCACCAGCAGCCGCATCGGCTTGCCGCGCACCGCGACGTAGCCCTTGGCGCGCAGCACGCCGTGATCGCGGGCGATGGCCTCGACCTTGGCCACCACCTCGGGGATGGCGGCGTGGTCCGGCAGCGTCACCACGATGGTCTCGAAGTCGTCGTGGTCGTGCTCGCCGTGCTCCTCGTGATGGCTCGGGCGGGCGGCGAGATCGTCCTCCGCGGCGGCGCCGAGCCCGAGCACGACGCGCGGGTCGACGCGGCCCTCCTGTGTCTCGATCACCGGAATCTTTCGCGGCATCTCGGCCTGCACGGTGTCGCGCGCCGCGGCCAGTGCCTGCCCGTCGACGAGATCGATCTTGTTGAGGATGACGATGTCGGCGCAGGCGACCTGATCCTCGAACACCTCGCCGAGCGGCGTGTCGTGGTCGATCGTCTCGTCGCCGGCGCGCTGTGCCGCGACGGCGGCGAGGTCGGGGGCGAACCGCCCGTCCGCCACCGCCTCGGCGTCGGCGACCGCGATCACGCCATCGACCGTGATGCGGGTGCGCAGATCGGGCCACTCGAACGCCTTGAGGAGCGGCTTCGGCAGCGCGAGGCCGGAGGTCTCGATCAGGATGTGCTCGGGCGGCTGCGGGCGGGCGAGCAGGGCCTGGATGGTCGGCACGAACTCGTCCGCCACGGTGCAGCACAGGCAGCCATTGGTCAGCTCGACGATCGCGTCCTCGGGGCAGCTCGGGTCGGCGCAACCTTTCAGAATGTCGCCGTCGATGCCGACATCGCCGAACTCGTTGACCAGCACGGCGAGCCGGCGGCCGCCCGGGTTCTCCATCAGGTGGCGCACCAGGCTGGTCTTGCCGGCCCCCAGGAAGCCCGTGACGATGGTGACGGGGATTTTTTCGAGCGACATTTTCAAGGCTCCTGCGTGGCGGCGGGCAGCGGCGGGATGCGGGCGACCACGCCCTTGCGGAGTATTTCCGGGCGCTCGCGCCAGGGCACCAGCCCGTCGGTGGTCGCAGCGTAGCGGGCGGCGCCAGAGAGAATCTCGTCGGCCTGCTCCGGCGCGAGGCCGCCATAGACGTAGCTCCAGCGGCCGGGACCCGCGACGGCGACCGAGCAGGCCCGGTTGCAGTTCGACAGGCACTCGGTCGGCACGATCGTCACGTCCTGGGCGGCGTGGCGCTGCTGGGCCGCGACCAGGGTGTCGTGGAGGAGGCGGCCCGAGCGCACCTCCTCGTCGGCAGAGAGCCGGCAGGTGACGCAGACGTAGAGGTTCACCGGGCCAGGCGGGATTGGTGAAGGGGCCGAAGGCTCCACGGGGGTCATGAATCGCTCATCGACGACGGGAGACGAATCCCCCGAGACGTGCGGCGAGCGGACCTGCACTCCGTTCGGCCGACATTCGCTCCGGAACACCCCGCCCGGAACGGCGTCAGTGGCAGGCGACGGCAGGTCTCCTGGCTCGCGGGTCACCGCCGGCACCGCCTTCCCGGGGAACGCCCCCAGTGGCTTCGGTGCAGGCTCGCCGCTCACAGTTGCGGGGGCAGCTCCGGCACGGCGCCGAGCCGGCCTCCCGCCTCGCGGGTGTCCCGGCTCGCCGCCTCCGATATTCCCTCTTGTCCGACCCGCAAGGCGTTTCGCGACATACGAAAACCTCCCGGCGGGCGGGACACCGTCGGCGCGAGGATCTGTGCGGCGGAAGTGCCGCCCTGTCAATCCGGCGGTTGCCCGAGCCGGCGCCCTGTGGTCCTGTCGCCATCCCCCGACGAGGACGCCCATGACCGCTCCAGAGACCGAGACCGACGAGGCCGCGCGCCATCGTGCCAAGATGGAGAAGCGCAAGGCCCTTCAGGACGCCGAGATCGCCTCCAAGACGGTCGAGAAGGGGTTGCTGCTCGTTCACACCGGCACTGGAAAAGGCAAGTCGACGGCCGCCTTCGGGCTGGCGCTGCGGTTGCTCGGCCACGGCGGGCGGGTCGGCGTCGTCCAGTTCATCAAGAGCCGGCCGACCGGCGAGAAGACGGCCCTGGAGGTGTTCGGCGACCGTGTCGTCTGGCACACGGCCGGCGAGGGCTTCACCTGGGAGACCCAGGACAAGGCGCGCGACATGGCGGCCTGCCGGGCCGCCTGGGAGACCGCCAAGGCGCTGATGGACGACCCGGCGTTCGGCCTGGTCATTCTCGACGAGCTCAACATCGCGCTGCGCTACGACTACCTGCCGGTCGAGGAGGTGGTGGCGACGCTCGCGGCGCGCCGGGGCGATCTCCACGTCGCCGTCACGGGCCGCAACGCCAAGCCGGCCCTGGTCGAGGCTGCCGACCTCGTCACCGACATGACGATGGTCAAGCACCACTTCAAGGCCGGCGTGAAGACCCAGGCCGGCATCGAGTATTGAGCGTGACGACTCGGCTGTCCGGTCGTCATTCCGGGGCGCGCCGAAGGCGCGAGCCCGGAATCCAGCCGCGACCGGAGCGCTCGGGACTGGATTCCGGGTCCGGCGCTGCGCGCCGTCCCGGAATGACCGTTCCCACGAGCAGCCCGTAGAAAGCGCATGACCGCCCGCACCCTCATGTTCCAGGGCACCGGCTCGGACGTCGGCAAGTCGCTGATCGTCGCCGGGCTGGCCCGGCTGCTGACCCGTCGCGGGCTGCGGGTGCGGCCGTTCAAGCCGCAGAACATGTCGAACAACGCGGCCGTCACGGCCGACGGCGGCGAAATCGGCCGCGCCCAGGCTCTTCAGGCGCGGGCGGCGCGGGTCGCGCCGTCTGTGCACATGAACCCGGTGCTCTTGAAGCCGCAGAGCGAGACGGGCGCCCAGATCGTCGTCCAGGGCCGCGTCTTCGGCACCGCGCGCGCAAAAGACTACCAGTCGCGAAAGGCCGCGCTGCTGCCGCATGTGCTGGACAGCTTTTCGAGATTGCGCGGCGAGGCCGACATCGTGCTCGTCGAAGGCGCGGGCTCCGCCTCCGAGGTGAACCTGCGGGCGAACGACATCGCCAACATGGGCTTCGCCCGCGCCGCCGACGTGCCCGTCGTGCTGATCGGCGATATCGACCGCGGCGGCGTGATCGCCAGCCTGGTCGGCACCGCGGCCGTGGTCGAGCCCGAGGATGCGGCGCTGATCCGCGGCTTTCTCGTCAACAAGATGCGGGGCGACCCGTCGCTGTTCGCCGCTGGCATGGCGGTCATCGCTAAAAAGACCGGATGGGTGCCGCTCGGCTTGGTGCCGCATTTTCATGACGCCCACCGGCTGCCCGCCGAGGACATTTATGGGCTCGAGGCCGGGCCCGCGGCTGCGTCCTCCGCCAAGTCAGGCAAGGTGCGCATCGCCGTGCCGGTGCTGCCGTCGATCTCCAATTTCGACGACTTCGACCCGCTGCGGCTCGAGCCCGCCGTCGACCTCGTGCTCCTGAGGAACGGCGCGCCGCTGCCGGCCGACACCGACCTGGTGATCCTGCCGGGCGCGAAGACGACGATCCGCGATCTCGCGGCGCTGCGCGCGGTCGGCTGGGACGTCGACATTCTCGCGCATGTCCGTCGCGGCGGCCGGGTGCTCGGCCTGTGCGGCGGCTATCAGATGCTCGGCCGCGAGATCGCCGATCCGGACGGCGTCGAGGGACCGCCCGGCACGGCGGCCGGGCTCGGGCTGCTCGACGTGATCACGACGTTGACCGGCGACAAGTCGCTGGTCGCGGTGACGGGCCGCACCGTCGAAGACGGCGTGCCGCTCTCCGGCTACGAGATGCATATGGGCCGCACGACGGGTTCCGGCACGGCGCGGCCGCTGGTGCGGCTCGACGATCCGCAGGGCGACGCGCAGGATGGCGGCCGCGACGACGGCGCCGTCTCGCCGGACGGCCGCGTCGCCGGAACCTACGTCCACGGATTCTTCGCCGACGATCGCCAGCGCGCCGCCTGGCTCTCTCGCCTCGGCGCGCCCGTCGCGGAGCAGGGCGGCCTCGCCTACGAGGCGATGGTCGACGAGACCCTCGATGCGCTGGCGTCGCATCTCGAGGCGCATGTCGACATCGAGGCCCTGCTCGGGCTCGCGCGCTGATTTACCGATGCTCGGGCTCGTGCCCCGGACAAGGCGCGGCAGGCCGCAGGCCTGATGCGCCGCAGAGCCGGGGCCCAGGGGCGGCACGACGCGCGGCACGATCGGCGCTTCGGCTGATCGCCCCTGGGTCCCGGTTCGCGGCGCGGCGCGCCGCGCCCGGGACACGAGACCTCGGCCGAGGCAGCTCTCACGACCCCGGTCAGCTCTTCCGCCAGCTCCGCGCGACAAGCGCCAACACAGCCTCGCGGGTCTTCGGCAGCGGGTCGGTCGCGCCGAGAATGCCGGCCTCGCGGGCCGCGAGGCCCAGCGACAGGAGGAACGGCGACTCCAGCCCGGCCGCCGCCATGGCGGCGCGGTCGGCGAGAACCTCCTCGGCCGGCCCTTGGCGGAGCACCTTCCCGTCGGCGAACAGCGCGACGTCGTCGGCGAGCCGGTAGGCGAGGTCGACGTCGTGGGTCGCGAGCACCAGCGTCGCCCCGTCGGTGTGCAGCGCCTGCAGCGCGGCCAGGAGGCCGTCGCGCCCGGCGCGGTCGAGGCCCGAGGTCGGCTCGTCGAGCAGCAGCACCTCGGGCCGCATGGAGACGGCGCCGGCGATGGCGACGCGCTTCTTCTGGCCGAACGACAGCATGTGGGTCGGCCGTTCGGCGAGGTCGCCGATCCCCATCACGTGTAGCGCGTCGGCGACGCGTCGGCGCACCGCGTCGTCGGCGAGCCCGAGATTGAGCGGCCCGAACGAGACGTCCTCCTCGACCGAGGCGGCGAACAGCTGATCGTCGGCGTCCTGCAGCACCAGCCCGACGCGGCGGCGCCAGGCGGTCAGGTCGGCGCGGCCGTAACCGGCCGGTGCGCCGTCGAGCAGCACCCGGCCGCGCTGCGGCCGGAGCGTGCCGTTGAGGTGCAGGAGCAGCGTCGTCTTGCCGGCGCCGTTGGGGCCGAGAATGGCGAGACGTCGCCCGCGCCGGACGACGAGATCGAGGTCCGACAGGGCCGGACCACCGTCCCGATAGGCGTAGGTCAGAGCCTGGGCTTCGAGGAGATTCACCGCGCCCAAAGCCCCAGTCCGGCGACACCGGCTTCGATCGCGAGGACGAGCGCCAGCGCCGGCCATGACACGGCGGCGCGGCGCGACAGCACCCGCATCTCGCCGGTCCAGCCGCGCGCCGCGAGGCCGATCTCCAGGCGACGCGCCCGGTCGAGCGAGCGCGGCAGCAGGTTGGCGATCAGCCCGCCGAGCGAGCGCAGCCGGCGCCGGGCGCCGGCATGGCCGAGCCGGGCCGCCTGGGCCGTGTCCATGGCCAGCGCGGTCGTTCCGAGGAGAAACAGGAACCGGTACATCAGGAGGGCGATCTCGGCGATCTCGCCGGGCAGGCCGAGACGCCGCGCACCGGCGACCAGATCGGTCGCCGGCGTCGTCAGGGCGAGGAACAGGAGCGCCGTCACGCACGCCAGCGCGCGTGCCGTCGCTCCGGCTGCGGTCATGAGGCCGTCCGGGGCGAGGCCGATGCCGGCGGTGCCGACCTGCAGCGCGAGCGACAGCGATCCGATCAGCAGGAAGCCGAACGGTGCCGTCACGCAGGCGAGCCAGGTCCGCGGCGACACCCGCGCCCCGACGAGCGTCGCCACCGTCATCACGACGGCGGCCACCGGGGCGACCGGAAACGGCGGAAAGGCGAGGGCGAGCGCCATCATGCCGAAGGCCAGGACGGACTTCTCGGCGAGCGAACGCGTCCGCCAGCGGTTGAGATGGGCCGCCCTATCGACGGGGGACATCGTCGGACGCGGACGATCGGCCGTGCCTTCGGCCGATCACGTAGCCCAGCACGCCGGCGCCGAGCGCCGCCTGCAGGGCGAACAGCAGGCTCTGGATCTCGCCGTTGGGCGGCGTCCACAGCGGCTTGAACCACGGCTCGTAGCCGGGGCGCGCCTCGGCGATGGCGCTCACCGCCTGATCGTCCGTGCCCTTGAACTCGCCCTCGATGCCCGGCAGGAGCAGGGGCGCGGCGACGATGGCGGCCGCAAGCGCGATCAGCAGCCACGAGGTTCGCTTCGCGATCATCGTTCGGTCCCCCCGGCAAGGCCGCGCACGCCGTTCCGCATCCCGCCGAGGAGGCCCGGCGAGGCCGCGAGGGCGTTGATCACCACCACGGTCAAGAGGCCCTCGGCGATCGCCAGCGGGATTTGGGTGACGGCGAAGATGCCGCCGAACTTCGCCACGGCGCCGAGCACGCCCGAGCTCGCGTCCGGATAGGCGAGCGCGAGCTGCACCGAGGTCGTGAGATAGGTCGAGAGGTCGCCCAGCATGGCGGCGCAAAACACCGCGACGCTCGCCCCCAGGCCGAGCCGGGTGACGACCTGCCACACCGCCCAGCTCACCCACGGTCCGACGATGGCCATCGAGAACACGTTGGCGCCGAGCGTCGTCAGACCGCCATGGGCGAGCAGCAGCGCCTGGAAGACGAGCACGATCGTGCCGAGCACCGCCATCACGGCGGGGCCGAACAGGATCGCGCCGAGCCCGGTCCCGGTCGGGTGCGAGCACGAGCCGGTGACGCTCGGGATCTTCAGGGCCGACATGACGAACGTGAAGGCGCCGGCCGCGGCGAGCATCATCTTGGTTTGCGGCTCGTCCCGCAGGATGCGCCGAATCCGGACCGCCCCGGCGATCACGAAGGGGGCGGACACCGCAAACCAGCCGGCGGCATGCCCGACCGGCAGATAGCCTTCCATGATGTGCACGCGAACCCTCCCGCCGGTTGCGCATGCGCCTCGTCAGGCCCCGGAACACCCCGCCCGGAACCATTCGCGCACGCCACCTCGATGGCAGGTCTCCTGACTCGCGGCTCGGCGGCTCCCGCGCCGTCTTCCCGGCCGTCGCGCAGTCCCGATCGGAGGGGGAGACTGCGGCCAGTGACGAACTCGCGCGAAAGCCTCGCCGCTTACAGTTGCGGGGGCAGTTGCGGCCTGAGCGCCCGCGGGGCGCCGCACCGCATTCCCTTTTCACCTCGCGTCGAAGCAGCGGCGCGAGGAACCATCGCGGCGACATTAGGCGCACGGCGGGTGCCGGCGCAAGCATCGGACTGTCCGTTGTTGCCCGTACAGGTCGCGGCGCGGTCAGTCGATTGCACCGCGGCGGGCGGCGGGCTAAGCCTCGCCGGCCTCGACGGCCGCCAGCGGGATCGAAGTCCGCGGCGGACTCGGGCAGATCGATCTGAGACGACCGATTGGGCGGGCCGATGCAGCCGAGGAACGAGGCGATCCTGCGCGGGCACGGCGGGCGTGTCGACGAGGCCGAGCGGCTCTATCCGGACGCCCCGCCCCCGTGGATCGACCTGTCGACCGGGATCAATCCGCACGCCTATCCGGTGCCGGCGGTCGATCCCGAGGCGTATCGCCGGCTGCCGCTCGGCCGCGACCTCGACCGGCTGACCGATGCGGCGGCGGCGGCCTATGGCCGGCCGGCCGGCACGGCGCTGCTGCCGGTGCCGGGCAGCGAGCTCGCCATCCGGCTGCTGCCGGTGGTTCTCGGACCGAAGCTGCGGGTCGGCGTGGTAGGGCGCACCTACTCGTCGCATGCCGCCGCCTGGGAGGAGACCGGCGCCACGGTGCGGCCGCTGCCGGCGCTGCCGGACCCGGCCGCCCGCGACCTCGACGTCGTCGTGCTGGTGAACCCCAACAATCCGGACGGCGCGAGCGTTTCGCGCGCGGCGCTCCTCGGTTTCGCCGAGGCGTGGACTGCCGCCGGCCGCAAGCTGATCGTCGACGAAGCCTTCGCCGACGTTACGCCGGACCTGTCGCTGCTCGCCGCCGACCGGCTGCCGGACGGCGTGGTGGTGCTGCGCTCGCTCGGCAAGTTCTACGGCCTCGCCGGGCTGCGGGTGGGCTTCGTCGCGGTGGCGGAGCGGGCCGCGATGCCGTGGCGGCGGCGGCTCGGCGACTGGCCGGTGTCGGGTCCGGCCTGCGCGATCGCGGCCGCGGCGCTCCTCGACACGGCCTGGGCGACGGCGATGCGGGCGCGGCTCGCCACCGACCGCGCCCGACTCGAGGGGATGCTCGTGAGCGGCGGCCTGCGCATCCTCGGCGGCACCGATCTCTTCGTCCTCGCCGAAGGCCCGCCGGGTCGCGATCTCGTCGACGCCTTCGCGCATGCCGGCATTCTGGTGCGCGGCTTTCCCCATACACCGAACAGGTACCGGTTCGGCCTGCCGGCGGACGAGCTGGCCTTCGCGCGGCTCGCCGCCGCCTGCCGCTCACTCGCCGCCGCTGCGCCGGGGCGGTGAGGCGATGCGATCGATGGCGGCGCGCAGCAGCGCCGCCGCTCGGTAGGGTGCGTGCATCATCTTGCTCGCCGGCAGCACCAGGAAGAAGCCGGTGACGAGCCCGAGATGGAGCGTCAGCGTGACGCCCATCAGCACGGTCTCGCGCAACACCAGCACGGCGAGCCCGCTCGCCGCCACGAGCCCGAGCAGCACCAGGAAGACGAGGTTCAGCCGCGTCTCCCCCGGCTCGGTCGCCGCCGTGTCGGTGCGCAGCTCGACCGAAACGAGCCCGCCGATGCCGACCAGCATCAGGACGCCACCGATCGTGCCGGCGAGCACCGGCAGGCTGAAGACCGGGTAGGGCGCCGGTGCATCGGCGACGTGATGCCAGAGTGCCGCCGAGAGCGTCGACAGGATGGTCAGGGCGAAGCCGCCGACCATCACGTGATGCGCGATGCGCCGCTCGCGCGAAAAACGGCCGTCGACGTCGTTGCAGCCGGGGCCGCCGCCACCGAGATTGCTCAGCGTCACGATGTCGAAGAGCGCCGGCCACAGCGCCCGCTTGACGACCCGGGCGGAGACCGGCGGCGCGATCGCCCGCCAGAACGCCACCGTCGACGCCGTCATGGCGGCCACGGCCCAGACGAACGAGAGGCCGGCCGCCGTCGTCATCACGCCCCACGGCACGACCTGATAGAACGCCCCGCCGCCGCGATGCACCCCGAACAGGGTTTCACGCGGCACCGTTAGGACGACCAGGAGAAGCGCCGCGACCGTGGCGGCGCCCACCACGGCCGCGGGCATCCAGGCGTGCCGCCCGAACGCGCCGGCGAGCCAGCGCGGTCGGGCGAAGTCCGCGTAGGTGTGGCCACGGGCGGCCGCGAGCGTCTGCGGCACGTTGACGGCGAACGGGTGCGGCGGCGCGTATTGGCAGGCGTGCCAGCAGCCACGGCAGGCGTGACAGAGATTGGCGATATGGGCGACGTCGGCGAGCGAGAAGGTCGCCTTGCCGGCGATCGCCGGGAACACGGCGCAGACGCCGTCGCAATACATGCAGGCGCTGCACAGCCGCAGCACCCGCTCGGCCTCCTCGGCGACCTCACGCGGCGGCACGGGCGGCCTCCTCGCCGGCGATCCGGCCCGATACGGCCGCGAGCGTGAGCCCGAGCCCGGCCAGATAGCCGTGGCGCAGCACGTTGGCCGCCATCGTGGTGCCGGCCGCGAACACCCGCTCGCTGCGGCGCCCGCCGCGCAACCGCACCCGCATGCCGGTGTCCACGGCGACGCCGAAATGCGTGAAGGTGAGGCCGGGCAGCAGCGGCCAGGCGGCGAGCGGCAGCGCCGCCAGCGGCCGCACCGCCGGCTCGCGCTCCGCCGCCTCGGCATTGAAGGTCCGCACCGTCGCATCGAGCGCGGCGGGATCGACCTCCAGCCGGCGCGCCAGCTCGGCGACCGAGGGCGCCGTGACCGGGGCGAGCGCGGTCGGGCCGACGCGCCGCAGACCGTCCTGGTCGACGATCAGATAGGCGAGCTGGTCCGGACAGGCGGCGATGCGCGGTCCCCACTGGGCGTAGTGGGTGCGGCGGGTGTCGGCGCGCTCGTCGGCGAGGCGCCGGCCGGTGCGGTCGACCACGATGCCGTGCGGGATGCCGGTCATCCGGGTGACGATGCCGCCGTCGAAACGAGGCCCGCGCGCGTCGACGGCGACCAGATGGGCGCTCGCCCGGTCGCCGACCGGCTCGGCGCCGAGCCCGAGCAGAAGATCGAGGCCGTGGCCCGTGCAGTAGGGCGAGCCGCGCACCACGAACCGCTCCGCCTGCGGGCCGAGATCGACGCGGAGCTGCGCGAGATCCGCCTGGTGTCCGCCGGTCGCCACGACGACGGCCCTGGCGAGCATCGACTCGCGGCCGGCGGCCGTGTCGAGCACGACCGCGCAGCCGGCGTCGTCCGGTTGCAGCGCGGCGAGCGTCGTGTCGTAGGAGACGACGACGCCGATCTCCTCGGCCGTGGCGTAGAGGGCGTTCACCATCGCCTTGCCGCCGCCGAGCAGGAAGGCGGTGCGGCGCGAGTAGGGCAGCACGCCGTGATCGAGCGCCTGCAGCCGGACGCCGGCGGCGAGGAGCCACGGCGCGATACCGGCCGAGCCGCGGATCAGGGAGCGGGCGAGCGGCTCATCGGTGTCGCCGCCGGTGACGCGCATCAGGTCGGCGAGGAACTCGTCCGGGCGGTAGCTGTCCGGCACGTAGGGGGCCGGGCCGGCATGGGCGATCCGAAAGTTCCGCGCATGCCGCGTGTTGCCGCCGCGCAGCGCCGCCGGGGCCGGCCGCGGCCCCGCCGGCGACCAGGACGTCGAACCGGGTGGGGGGGTGGTCGGTCATGATTCTCCAAGGGCCGCGGGCGCCCTCATAGGAACCGGCTCGCCGGCCTGTCAACGCACGTCGCGTCCATGCGACTCCCCCGCGCGCGGCTTGCGCACCGCGGCACGGCATGCATCAAGGGCGGCGGGCGGGCCGCGGTTCCGCCCGGCGGCAGCCGGGCTGGGCGCGGCGCAGG